>JALVYZ010000300.1 GCA_027037705.1 bacterium
AAATTCTTCTGGAACATTAGGATATTGAATTATTTTATTTTCAAAAGTATCAAGATTTTTAATCAAAAATTGCTTAATTCCTGCTTGATAATTCTCATACAATTTCTTGTAAAAATCAAGTTTTTCATCAGAAATATATTCAAGCACAACCTTTACATTTCCTCCGCATATTACAGTCTCTCCAGTGAAATTAACACTTAAAATTTTTGAACTTTTTTCTTTAATTAATTCTTTTCCAAGAATTATTAAATCATTCTCAACTGGCCCTCCTCCGATTGTTCCATGAATTTTTCCATTCTTATGAATTAACATCATCGTTCCAACTCCTCTTGGAGCAGAACCTCTCTTTTCAACAATTGTTGCAAGTACAACCTCATTTTCTCTTTCAAGTGAATCAATCAAATTTTGCCAGCTAAATTCCATCTTTTAACCTCCTGTAATCTTCCCAAGTATCAATATCCTGTTTGCCTACTTTGTATGGAACTTCAACTTTGTAAGCAATGTTAAAATATTTTCTTATAAATGGTCTCATCCCTTCATTACCATTCATTTTCAAAATTTCATCAAAATAAGATTTATAAATCATATATGGATGAGCTGGCTTATTATTGACTGTTGCAATAATTAATTTATCGTTATTATTTGCAATATTTATAAATTCGTTTATAATTTTATGTTCAATAAATGGCATATCCCCCTGATGAAATAAAGCATAGTCAGATTCTAATTCAATAGCTTTATTCAATCCTTTTAAAATTGATGTAAACATACCATTTTTCCAGGTTTTATTTATTACAATTTTGCAATTTTCCAATTTATCTTTTAATTTATCAATGATTAAATCATTATATGCACCAAGAACAACTATAATTTCTGATAGATTTGATTTTTTAAATTCATCTAAAACTGTTCCAAGAATTGTTGATGTTTTCCAGGGAAGAAGTTGTTTTGGGGTACCAAATCTTTTTGCTTCACCTGCTGCTAAAATTATTCCAGAAATTTTTTTCATAATCTTTAATGATGGTAAGATTCATTATTTAAAATTGATAAAATTCTATAAATCTGTTCAAGAACAATTAATCTAACAAGTTGATGGTTAAATGTTAATTTTGATAATTTCCACAAAAAATTTGCCTTTTTTATTATATTATCACTTAAACCAAAAGCTCCACCTGTTATAATATCAAATTTAAATATTCCAGAATCCTTCCATTTAAGGAAAATTTTTGAAAATTCTTCTGTTGAATATTCCTTTCCTTTTAAATCAAGTATGATAACAAATGATTGTTTTCTTATTTGATTTAAAATTTTATCTTCTGAATCTTTTGTTTCTATTATTTCAACCTTGCCATATTTTCTTAGTATTTTTTCATATTTTTTTATACCATTTTTTATGAAATCATCTTTACTTTTTCCAGCAAATATAAATTTAAAATCCATAATCTTCTAATTTTTCTCTTTCAGCATCATACCAGAGACCTTCAATATCGTAGAATTCACGAGTTTCCTTCTGAAAAACATGAACAACTACTTCATCACAATCAATTAAAATCCATTTTCCTTGCTGATAACCTTCCATTCCAAGAAAACTTTCTCTTTCAACAGCTTCAAGGACTGCATCTGCAATAGTTTGGGCATGTTTTTCTGAAGTAGCTGTGCATAAAATAAAATAATCTGTGAAAGTGTTAAATTTTTTTAAATTAAGAATTGTAATGTCTTCTCCTTTTTTATCAAGTATTGATTTTATTATGTTTTTTACTATTTTGTCCCTCCCTTTACAATTTAACTTTTTTTTGATAAGGTTTATATAGTAATATCAAAATTTTTTCAACTATCTTTTCAAAGTAAATATATCAAATAGGAGTTAAAAATGATTTATCCAAAATTAATAAGTAAATTATCTTCGCTTCCACAGTTAACTGAAGAAGAAAAAGAAAAGCTTGAAAAAGTAACAAAAATTTATCCTTTTAGGGCAAATGAATATTATCTTTCTTTAATAGACTGGAATGATGAAAATGATCCAATAAGAAAGTTAATTATTCCAGATGAAAATGAAATTGAAGATGAATGGGGAGATTTAGATCCTTCTGGAGAGGCAGATTATACAGTTTTAGAAGGTGTGGAGCATAAATATGATTCAGTTGCTTTATTTTTATTGAGCAACATCTGTTATGGAGTTTGCAGATATTGTTTTAGAAAGAGGCTTTTTAATTATAATAAAAAAGATTATCTTAAAGAGAGAGATTATGAAAAAGCTATAAATTATGTGAAAGAACATCCAGAAATAAATAATGTCCTTCTAACAGGTGGTGATCCATTGGTTGTTCATACAGAAAAGCTTGAATTTTTAATTTCAAAACTTTTTGAGATTCCACATGTTAAGATAGTCAGAATAGGCACAAGAATGCCTCAATTTTATCCTTTTAGAATTTCAGAGGATAAAAATTTATTAAATTTAATAAAAAAATTTTCAAAATATGATAAAAGAATATATGTAGTTAATCACTTTGTGCATCCCAAAGAAATAACAAAAGAATCAAAAGAGTGTATTCAAAAATTAATAGATGCTGGAGCAATTTTATGCAATCAAACTCCATTAATTAGAGGGATATCTGCTTCTCCTGAAGTTTTAAGAGAATTATTTAATAA
>JALVYZ010000301.1 GCA_027037705.1 bacterium
ACGTAATTAATTTCTTCCACCTTCAGCCTTCCACCTTCCACCTTTATTTCCATTAAAAAAACTTGTGGTCCACATTCTGTACAGGCTATTGGTTCTGCATGAAATCTTCTATCTTCAGGATCTTCATACTCTTTCAGACAATTATTGCACATTTTAAATTTGCTCATTGAGGTATTTTTCCTATCGTATGGGATATCTTTAATAATTGTTAACCTTGGCCCACAATTTGTGCAGTTAATAAATGGATATAAATATCTTCTATCCTCAGGATTAAATAGTTCATTTATGCAATCTTTACATGTTGCAATATCAGGAGGTATATGAATTAATTTTTTTAATTTTTCTTTGGATTTTACAATTTTAAAATTATGATAATTTTTTAATTTATGAGATGAATATTCAATTTTTGTGATTTTTGAAGCTGGAGGAGAATTTTTTTTAATAAAATTAATAAAATCTTGTAATGTTTCTTGGTCAGACTCTACTTCAACTAAAACACAGTCTGAACGATTTTGAACAAAGCCATTTAAGTTGAACTTTTTTGCAACTCTATAAATAAATGGCCTGAAACCAACTCCCTGAACAATACCATAAAATTTTATTCTATATCTTTTCATATAACCAATTTATGAAATCACTGAGTCCTTCTCCTGTCTTACAGGATACTTTAAATATACTTAATTTTTGATTTATTTTTAATGCATCATTAATAGCTTTTTCCATATTAAAATCAATATATGGCAACAAGTCTATTTTATTTATTATCATTGCATTTGAAACATGAAACATTAATGGGTATTTTAAAGGTTTGTCATCTCCTTCAGTAACTGAGAGCATCATAATTTTCAAATCTTCTCCAATATTAAATTCTGCAGGACAAACAAGATTTCCAACATTTTCAACAATTAAAATATCAATTTCATCAAGTGGTAAATCTGGCAATGCTTCTTTAACCATATTTCCATCAATATGACATGCTCCACCAGTATTTATCTGAACTACAGGCACATTTAATTTTGAAATCTGTTCAGCATCATAAGTGTTTTGAATATCACCTTCTATTACACCAACTTTATACTTTTTCTTTAATTCTGGAATTGTTTTCATTAAAAAACTTGTTTTACCAGCTCCTGGAGAGCTCATTAAATTAATTACAAAAATATTTTTTTCATCAAATAATTTGCGATTTTCAATGGCAATTCTGTTATTAGCATCAAGTATGTTTTTAACAACCTTAATCTGTGTCATTTTGCTCCTCCTACATATTTAAAATAAGCAGCACATGTGCCTTCTGAAGATACCATGCATGGTCCAACTGGATTTAAAGGGTTGCAAACTTTTCTAAAAAGTTTACAATCAATTGGCTCTTTTATACCTTTTAATATCTCCCCACATATACATTTAGGATTTTCTTTTGAATTTATTTCAGGGATATTAAATTTTAAAGATGCATCAAATTTTTCAAACTCTTTTTTCAATTTTAATCCACTTTTTTCTATTTTTCCAATTCCTCTCCACTCTGAATCACAAGGTTCAAAAACTTTAAACAAAACTTCAAGTGCTTTTTGATTTCCTTTTTCAGAGACAGCTCTTTTATACTGTATTTCTATTTTAAAATTTTTTTCCTTTATCTGTTTTAAAAGCAGGTATATTCCTTTTAAAATATCAGAGGCTTCAAATCCAGTTATTACACCTGCTTTTTTGTATCTTTTAGCAATAAATTCATAAGGTTCTTTTCCAATAATTACACTTACATGACCTGGAAGTATAAAACCATCTATTTGAAGGTCTTTATCTTCTAAAAGTTTTTCAATTGCTGGAATAATTAACTTATGTGTTGAAAATATGAAAAAATTTTTTAAATTTAATTCATCCGCTTTTAATATTGTTGCTGCAACTGTTGGAGAAGTTGTTTCAAAACCTGTTGCCATGAAAATAACATTTTTTTCAGGATTATTCTGGGCAATTTTAATGGAATCAAATGGAGATAATACGATTCTAATATCCTTACCTTCTGATTTTAACTTTTCAAGAGAATTTCCATTAATTCCAGGTACTCTTAACATATCTCCAAAGGTACAAAAAATAACATTTTCCTGAGATGCAAGCCAGATTGCTTTATCAATTTCATTTTGTGATGTAACACAAACTGGGCAGCCAGGACCTGAAATTAATTTTATATTATCAGGAATTATTGATTTAATCCCATTTTTTGCAATTGCATGAGTGTGTGTTCCGCAAACTTCCATTAATTTAATCATTTTCAGAAATCTCATTTATCAATTCTTTTAATATTTCAAGACTTTCTTCAGCTTCTTCTTTTTCTACTTTATGAATTGCAAATCCAGCGTGAGAAATAACAAAATCTCCAATTTTCACTCTATCTGGTAAAATCATAAGAGAAACTTTTTTCTTAACTCCCATTATATCAACTGTTGCAAAATTATTTTCATCAATTTCAACTATTTTTCCTGGAAAAGCAACACACATTTTTTACCCCTTATTTCGTATATGCGTAAATGCGTATATGCGGGAATGCGACTTTTGTTATTCATCGTTATTAATTGTAATTTATAGTTATTTGTTGTTATTGACTTATCACTATTCACCGTTCACTATTCACGGTTCACTAATATCAACTAA
>JALVYZ010000302.1 GCA_027037705.1 bacterium
AAATTAGCAGGACTTGATTTTGGAGATTTTACTTTTTTTACCGAAAATGGCTCTCCTAAAAATTCTATTTTTACTTTATCTTCATTGAATAGTTCTCTCTTTTTTGCCTCTGATGTTATTAAAGTTTCACCAAAACCTACAAAGTTCTCAATTACAAAATCAAGAGAATATCCACATTTACTTAATCCTAAAATTCCAAAATTTACAGGAGTTCCACTTGAAGGGCCATCTCCTTCCATCCCTACTATTCCATCCATAATATTTAGTTGAGGTTTTACTGTTTCATAAATATCAATTAAAATATTAGCAAAAAAAATCTTATCATGGCCTGCTTTTAAATGATAACTAATTTTATCCTTGCCAACTATGAAACCGTAACAATTTTTTATAGATAAAGTCAAACCCATCATACTATGAGTTTTTAATTTTGGTAAATTAACAATATAATCAAAATTAATTGCATCTGAAATTTCAAAATTTTTTAAAATTTTATTTTTTTTATTTTTTATTCTAATTTTATTTTTAAAATCATAAATTTTTAACCCATACTTTTTTATTATTTCATCATACCCACTTAGTCTTAAATTCCCTTTTAAAGTTCCAAATCCAGGATTATCACCAACATAAATTTTAACTTTAAAATTCTTAAAAAATTTAACAACCCCTTCGAAAAAAACAGGATTGGTATTTACTGCTTTCTCTTTTTTTTTAAATGATAAGAGATTAGGTTTTAATAAAATCTTATCTGAATTAGATAAATTAATTTTTATGTTAGCATTCATAACAAAATTACAAATTTTTTCAGAATCATACTTTTCTAATTTTTGTAAATAAACAACATGTGACATATTAAAATTTATTTCATAGTTGGTATTTCAAATATTTGAACTCCTGCTGGCGGGATAAAATTAAAAAGAGAACTATTAAGTTTTACATTAATCCAAGATTTTTTAAAGATCAATTTAATAATGTCACCATTTATATAGAAAACATGAGATTGCTTTATTTCAAAACTTTTTTTAGAAATTGTTAAAATCACTTTCTTAATTGTAATACCTGGTTTTTTAGGAATAAGTTGCAGATAGTAAAAATTTTTATTATCCTTTCCCTCAATTAATGAACAATTAAATTCATCTTCTATTTTTTTTATACCTTTTAATATCATAAAAATGAGATTCATCTCATAACTCTCTTTTCCAGTTGACAATTTTCCAACATTAACTTGATTATCTCCTGGATAATAGTACCATATCTTTTTCCCATTAGAAATTATAGATTGAACTTCTGGAGAAGTATAATCCCATCTCATCATTTCAGGTCTTTTTAAATAAAGAGTTCCTTCATATTTTTGTAAAATATTTGCTGATTTAAAGTAAGAAATTTGAATAAATTTACTTTTGAATGTTTTAACATTATCATACTTTTTATGTAAATTTTTTAGGATAAAATTTACATTTGTTTTTGCAGATAAAAATATATTTGATAATAAAAAGATGCAAATAAAAAAACCAATTTTTTTCACATTAACCTCCTATTTTTCTGGTAATTAAATCAAATATTAAGCCCTTGAAATATATTTTTAAAATCTTTTGGTAAACCTTTCATTCCTTTTTTATTTATCTTTTTCATCATATCACGCATTTGATAATATTGCCTCAATAATTTATTAACATCTTGAACTGTTGTACCACTACCTTTTGCAATCCTTTTTCTCCTTGAACCATTTATAATATCAGGATTTCTTCTCTCTTTCATAGTCATTGAATTAATAATTGCTTCTAATTTAACAAATTCTTTATCATCAACTTTAAAATTTTTCATCTGTTTTAATTTTCCAAATCCTGGTAACATTTTTAAAATTGAATCTATAGAACCAAGTTTCCTTATTTGAACAATCTGTTTTCTAAAATCTTCAAGATCAAATTGATTCTTCCTTAGCTTCTTTTCAAGTTCTTTTATATCATCTTCATCTATACTGGATGCTGCTTTTTCAATAAGTGATATGACATCTCCCATTCCAAGAATTCTTGACACAATTCTATCAGGATAAAATATCTCTATATCATTTAACTTTTCACCAACACCAACTAACTTTATTGGCTTCCCAGTTATAGCTCTTATTGATAACGCAGCTCCTCCTCTTGCGTCTCCATCTAATTTTGTTAAAACTATCCCTGTAATATCAAGTCTTGAATCAAATTCTTTTGCAACATTCACTGCTTCTTGCCCAGTCATTGCATCAGCAACAAATAAAATTTCATGAGGATTAACTGCTAACTTAATATTTTCAAGTTCTTTCATTAATTCTTCATCTATATGAAGTCTTCCTGCTGTATCTATTAAAACTAAATCTAAATTTTTCTGCTTAGCATAATCTATACTTTTTTTTGCAATATCAACAGGATTCTCTTTTTCATCTGATGGATAACAATCAATATTTAATTGTGCCCCTATTTTTTTTAATTGCAAAATAGCAGCTGGCCTATAAACATCTGCAGGCACAAGAAGTGGATTTCTTTTAAAATTCTTTCTTAAAAAATTAGCTATTTTTCCCGCTGTAGTTGTTTTACCAGAACCTTGAAGACCCACAAGCATATAAATTGCAGGTGGAGCAACTTCTAACTTTAAAGAATTGTCCTCTCCTCCTCCCATAATCCTTTCCATCTCTTCTTTTACGATTTTAATAAACTGCTGAGATGGAGTTAAACTTTTTAAAACTTCTTCCCCTAATGCTCTTTCTTTAACATAGTTTATGAAAGTTTTTGCAACTTTATAATTAACATCTGCTTCTAATAAAACTAATCTTATTTCTCTTAAAATATCTTGTATATTTTTCTCATTTAAAACTCCTTTTCCTCTAATCTTATTAAAAGCACTATCAAGTTTTTCACTGAGACTCTCAAACATTATTCATCTCCTAAAATTTTATTTAGACTTTTAAATTAACATTCATATTAAAAAAATGCAACAATTTCATTGACAAATCAATGTAAAATAAATTACAATTAATTTTTATGAAATTTACAGTAAAGACTCTCGGCTGCAAAGTAAATCAATATGAATCTGAATTTATAATTAATTCATTAATTAAAAAAGGACTTCAATATGTTAATTTAGATGAATCACCAGATTTTATTATTATAAATTCCTGTACAGTCACAGATGAAGCTAAAAGACAGAGTTTTCAAATTTTAAGAAAAGCAAAGAGAATAAATCCTTTTTCTAAGATTATTTTGACAGGATGCGTTGTAGATGAAAATAACAAATTAATAGATGATATTATTTTAGTTTCAAATAGTTTTAAACCAAAAATCACAGAAATTATATTTAATTCTAAACCAGGCGATATATATATAAAAAATATTTTTAATGAAAAAAAATTTCATGAATTAGAGGTGAAAAACTTTTACAACACAACAAGGGCTTTTCTAAAAATTCAAGAAGGGTGTACAAATTTCTGTACATATTGCATAATTCCATATGTAAGAGGAAAACCAAGAAGTCTTGAAAAGAAAGAAGTGATAAATTCAATTTTAAAATTATCAAAAAATTATAATGAGATAGTTTTATGTGGTATAAATATTGAACTTTATGGGATAGACTTTGGTGAAAAAAATGGATTTTACAATCTCTTATGTGAGATAGAAAATGAATTAGATAAAAAAAATATTAAAGATTTAAGAATAAGACTTACTTCATTAAAACCAGATAAAATAAATGAAAATTTAATAAAACTTATTATAAATAGTAAATATTTTTGCAATCACTTCCATCTTTCTATCCAAAATTTTAATGATGAAGTATTAAAATTAATGAATAGAAATTATGATTACAAAAAAATTGAAGAATGCGTAAATATAATAAAATCATATGATAATAATGCAAATATTGGAGCTGATATTATTACAGGATTTATAAATGAGACAGAAGAGAAATTCTTAGATAATGTTGTGAAAATGGAAAAAATTGATATAAACTATTTTCATATTTTCCCATTTTCTTTAAAAAAGGGGACTAAAGCTGAGAATTTTAAGGAAATTATTGATAAAAAAGAAAAAAAAAGAAGAGTAAAAATTTTAAAAGATATTGCCAACAAAAAAAAAACAAATTTTTTAAAAAAAAATCTAAATACAATTCATAGAGTATTAATTGAAAAAAAAGAAAACAATTACTTTTCTGGATATTCAGACAATTATTTAAAAATTTATGTAAAAATTGATTTAAATCAATTGAAAAATAAATTTATTAATGTTATTGTTTATGAAGTATCCCAAGATGGATTAAAAGGAGGTGTTAGTTTATGATTACAAAAGATATGCCTTTTTCAGAACTTTTACAAAAATATCCACAGGCTGTTGAAGTACTTATGAGTTATGGACTTGGATGAGTTGGATGTATTGCAGCTCAGTTTGAGACAATAGAACAAGGTGCTATGGCTCACGGTTTAGATCCAGATGAACTTGTAAAAGCTATGAATGAAAGAATACAATCCAAAAATTAAAGGCACATACTTTATGTGCCTTTTCCTTCCTTCTCAGCAAAATATCGTTATTGGGAAATTAGGTAAAATAAATTTTAACAGAGGATATTATCTATATATTGGAAAATCTTTTTCCAAAAGTGGAGTTTTCTCAAGAATTAAAAGACATTTATTAAAAGATACTTGTAAAAGATGGCATATCGATTATTTAAAAGAATATACAGAGTTCAAGTTTGTTGGAATTATAGAAAATATTGATTGTGAATGTTATTTGGCTAAAATTTTAAATGAAAAGTTTGTAAAAATTAAAAAATTTGGTTCATCAGACTGTAAATGTGATTCCCATCTTTTTTATAATAATAAATGGCAGGAATTTATTGAATATATAAAAAAAGCGGGGATAAAACCCCGCTTTTTATTTAACATCAATTGATATCTTTTTAGGTTTTGTTTCTTCTTTCTTTGGAATTTCTATTGTTAAAACACCTTTATCAAGTTTTGCTTTAATTTTATCTTTTTCTACACTTGTAGGTAGCGTAAATGACCTTCTAAATGTTCCATAAAATCTTTCAGCTCTTAAATAATTTTCTTTCTTTTCTTCTTTTTCTATTTTCTTTTCACCTTTGATAGTTAATACATTATCTTCAATTGTGATATCAATATCTTTCTTATCAACATCTGGTATTTCTGCTTTAATAATATATTTATCTTCTTCTTCATATATATCAACTAATGGTTCCCAAATTCTTTCTTGTAATGCTCCTTCACCGGAAAATCTATCTAATTTCTCATCAAACAATTTATTCATTTCTTCTTGAATTGCCAATAAATCCTTAATTGGATTCCATCTCATTAATGTCATAGCCCATCACCTCCTTATATTGTTTTTTCATATATAAATTTAGGAAAGATAATTAAATTGTCAATAGGTAAGAAATATTTTCTTGAAATGTAAAATGAAAATTTATCTTTTCATTATTATTTAAAAAATTTTTTGTAATTTCTTCTTTTATTATCTTAAAAGAATTATTTTTTTCACTTATATGTGAAATAAAAATATCTGTTAACCCATCCCAATATATTTCATTTAATAACTTTACAGATGAGATATTTGATAAATGTCCAAATGAGCTTAAAATTCTCTGTTTTAATTCCCAGGGATATGGACCATTTAACAATAATTTTTCATCATGATTAAATTCTAAAAATAAAACATTACAATTTGATAGTTTATTTATAATTAAATTATTTAATTTTCCTAAATCTGTTGCTATTCCAATTTTAAAATCGTTTAGTCTAACTGTAAATCCTACTGGATCCACTGCATCATGAGGAGTAAAAAAACTTTCAATTAAAAACTCCCCAATTTTGAAATCTTCACCAGAACTAAAAAAATTTTTATACTTTACTTTTTCATGTAAATTTTCTGGGAAATCTTTAGTATAAAATACGGGCACTTTATTATAGTTTGATAAAGTTTTTGCTCCTTTAATATGGTCAGTGTGCTCATGGGTAATTAGAATTGCATCAATTTTTGATATATCTTCATCTATTTTGTTTAATCTACTTTTTATTTTTAATGCTGAAAAACCAGCGTCAATTAAAATTTTAGTTTTATCTGTACCTATAAATATACAATTTCCTCTTGACCCACTGCCAAGACTACAAATTTTAATCATTTTAATTTAATAATTCTAAATATTCTACTTTTACACCTAATTTTTGTAGTTTTTTTTCAATATCTTCCGCAACTCTAAATCCTTTTGCAACTTTATCATTTAGTCCATATCTATTTTTTAAATCTTCAAATCTTTCCTTTAATGACACAATCTCCTCATGTTTAACTCTTTTGTCTGCATAAAAAACAAGCTCTTTTTCAAATTTTAAATAATTAATATTTCTTAAAACAACATGGCTCTCAATTATTTCAGCAATATCTGGATAACCTAATTTTCTTAATAACTGTCCACCTGTATATGAATGATCTTCACCTTTATTTAAAATTGATTGATATTTTGTGATATCATGAAGAAATGCTGCATAAAAAGTTATTTCTCTATTAAATTTTAGCTGAGGAACCTTTTTTAGTTCCTCAGCTATATACCATACTATTTTTGCAACTTTATATGAATGACCAATTATATGATTTGGGACATTGTATTCAATTAACAATGATAAAGTTTTTTCAAGTGTCATTTCTTATTAATTATTTCATAAATAGGCTTAAAAAATAACCTCCTGCAATGGCACTTCCTATTACGCCTGCTACGTTTGGACCCATTGCATGCATTAATAAAAAGTTCTGTTTATTTTCCTTTTGACCTAAATGTTGCACAATTCTTGCTGCCATTGGTACTGCTGATACTCCTGCTGCTCCTATCATTGGATTAAATGGCTCTTTTGATATTTTGCAATATATTTTACCCATTAGCACTCCACCAACTGTTCCAAAAGCAAAAGCAAGTAATCCAAGTAATAAAACTAACAATGTCCTTGGATGCATAACAGCTTCAGCAGGCATTGATGCTCCAATTGCAAGCATTAGTAATATTGTAATTATATTCATAAGAGAATTCTGTGCTGTTTCTGTTAATCTTGGGACAACTCCTGATTCTCTAAATAAATTTCCAACCATTAACATTCCAACTAATGGTGCTGATTTTGGGATTAATAAAACTACTATAATCATTGTATAAATTGGGAATAATACTCTTTCTAATTTTGATACAGGTCTTAACATTGGTTTCATATATATTTTTCTCTCTTCTGGACTTGTTAAAAGATTAATAATTGGTGGCTGAATTATTGCGACCATTGCCATATATGAATATGCTGCTGTAGCTGTAATTCCCAATATATGGGGAGCTAATACTCCTGTTGTATAGATCGTCGTTGGTCCATCTGCTCCACCAATTATACCAATTGAACATGCTTCTGGAATACTAAATCCCAGTAAAACTGCCCCTAAAAAAGCAAAATATATCCCTAATTGAGCTGCTGCTCCTAATATAAATGCCCTTGGATTAGCTATTAAAGGAGAAAAGTCTGTCATTGCACCTATGCAGAAGAAAATAAACTGAGGAAGTAAAGTCCATTGATAAAGCCCATATTTCAATAATATACCTAAAACTCCTGCTTGAGCTGGTCCTACTCCTGGTCCAGGCTGAGTTGTAATTCCTGTAAATGGTAAATTTGCCAATATCATTCCGCAACCAATAGGTAATAATTCATATGGTTCCCATTTTTTATATAATGCAAGGAATATAAATCCAAGACCAACTAAAATCATAATAACATGAGGCAAGTCTAACATTGAAAAACCAGTTATAAATTTAAACATCTACTTTCCCTCCCCACTTTGAGATTTCTTTTTTGCTTCAAATTTTTGGATAAATTTTCCTACATATTCTGTAATTAAAGAAAGAGCAATCATTAAAATAATAACCATCCCAAAGCCAATTGTAAAAATTTCAAATGCCTGTTTCCATTTCTCTGCCATTTTATCTCCTCCTAAATTTTACATTTTCAAACGCATAAAATATGCCAAAGACCACAACATACTATAATAACTAACGATAAAAAAAAACAATAAAAAAACAGTAGAAAACTTTATTCACTTATTTTGAGGGATTGTTTTCTGTTTTACAGGAATTGTAGATTCATTTATAACTGATTTCTTTTTGTGTGACAAATTATATGATATTAAAATTGATGTTGCCATAAAAATAACTGCAAGAATACTTGTAACCTTGATTAGAAAACTACTTGCTCCTTTTGAACCAAAAAAAGATTCACTTGATCCACCGCCAAAAGCGCTACCTAAATCCATTCCAGAACTTGCCTGTAGTAAAATTATTACAATTAAAAAAATACATACAACTATGTGAATAACCCATAATGCTGTCATATTTCTCTCCTTTTATCCTTTGATGATTTTATAAAATTTTTCTGCTATTAATGATGCTCCGCCTACTAACACACCATTAACATTTTTGCAATCTAAAATTTCTTTTATATTTTCAGGATTAACACTACCTCCGTATAGGATTGGGATATCTCTATTAAAAAAATCTTTTATAAATGTATGAGCTTCTTCAATCTGCTTTTTTTCTGCATTTTTCCCAGTTCCAATTGCCCATACTGGTTCGTAAGCAATTATTAATTTGTCTAAGTCTTCAACATTTTGCAAT
>JALVYZ010000303.1 GCA_027037705.1 bacterium
ACTATCTTTTTATAAGATTTAATATAAAAATTATTTTTATATGCTGAATCTACAAGGATTTGAAAATAATCTGAAGCATTTAAAGGGATAAAAATAAAAATTAAAAATATTATTGAAATAATTATTCTAATCATTTTTTAGTTGACTATACCATGTATCATAATATTTTCTATAATCTCCAGATATAACATTATTTACCCATTCCATATTATTAATGTACCAATCTATTGTATATTTTAATCCATCTTCAAATTTTGTTTGTGGTTCCCATCCTAATTCTTCTTTTATTTTATCAGAACATATTGCATATCTTCTATCATGTCCAGGTCTATCTTTTACAAAAGTTATTAATTCCTCAAACCTTTCTGGTAAATTTGAAAATTTTTTTAATTCACCTTTTTCTTTCTTATCTTGAAGAATTGCACAGATTTTTTTTACAATTTTTATATTTTCCCATTCATTATTCCCGCCAATATTATATTTTTCACCAGGTTTCCCATTAAATAGAACAAGTTCTAATGCAATACAATGATCAATTACATAAAGCCAATCTCTTATATTTTTGCCATCACCATAAATTGGTAGTTCTTTCCCATTTAATGCGTTAATTATTATCAATGGGATTAATTTTTCTGGAAATTGATATGGTCCATAGTTATTAGAACAATTAGTTATTACAGCTGGGAGTTTATAAGTTTTAAAGTATGCTCTTACTAAAAAATCTGCAGATGCTTTAGAAGCAGAATATGGACTGTTTGGAGCATAAGGAGTTGTTTCATAGAAGTATCCTTCGTCTCCTAATGATCCATAAACTTCATCTGTGCTGACATGAATGAACAATTCATTATTTCCCTTCCAAAATTTTCTTGAATTTTCAAGCAATGAATATGTCCCATAAATGTTTGTTTTTATAAATGCTTCTGGATCAAGAATACTTTTATCAACATGAGACTCTGCTGCAAAATTAACAACTCTGTCAGGTTTATATTTTTCAAAGATATTATAAACTAACTCTTTATCAGCAATATCACCTTTTATAAAAATATAATTTGAGGATTTTTCTATATTTTTTAGATTTTCTAAATTTCCTGCATAAGTCAATTTATCTAAATTTATAAATAAAATTTCAGGATATTTTTTAACCATATAATTTAAAAAATTTGAACCAATAAAACCTGCTCCCCCAGTTACTAATACAACATTTTTATACATTTATTCTCCTTTAACAGTTTTTATAGATTTTAGAATATATACTTTGAATGATATTTTTAAGTCAAGTATTATTTATTTAGATCAAAAATTCAGAAATGAGACTTTTGACCAACTGAAGGAAAAAACATAAAGAAAGCGGAGAAAACTCTCCGCTTTATTCACCTTTAGCTTTTTTTAATTCTTCAATTAAGACAGGAATTACTTTATACAAGTCTCCAACAATCCCATAACTTGCAACATTAAAAATTGGTGCTTCTGGGTCTTTGTTAATTGCAACTATATATTTAGATGAACCCATTCCAGCTAAGTGCTGAATAGCACCAGAAATACCACATGCTATATAAAGTGTAGGTGAAACAACTTTTCCTGTCTGTCCAACTTGGAATGAATGAGGTTTCCATCCAGCATCAACAGCGGCACGGCTTGCACCAACAGCTGCTCCAAGAACATCAGCAAGTTCTTCAATAAGTTGAAATCCTTCAGGTTTACCAAGTCCTCTACCACCACTGACAATTATATCAGCTTCTGTAAGTTCTGGTCTTTCAGATTTTTGTATTACAAGTTCTTTTACAAGAGCTCTAATATCGTCAAGACTTACTTCTGGTTTTAATTCAACAAGTTCTGGAGTTCCTACATCCTTTTCTTCAACAGCCAAAACATTTGGTCTAACAGATATAAAAGCAGGCTCTGTTAAACATTTTTGTTTTGTTAAACATTTTCCAGCGTATATAGGTTTTGTAAAAATAAAGTCATCACCTTCTAATTCAATAGCTGTAACATCTGAAATCATACCTAATTCTAATTTTTGAGCAAGTCTTGGAGCTAAATCTCTACCTCTTGGGTTATGTCCAATCATAAAAAGCTTTGGCTCGCTATCATCAATTGCTTTTTCTACAACATCAACATATGCTTCTGTTGAGTAATTTTCTAAAGCAGCATCTTCACTGTAGTAAGCTTTTTTTGCTCCATATTTTCCAGTCTGTTCAGCAAGAGCTTTTGAACCAGGACCTATAACAACAGCATGGACTTCATCACCTGTTTTTTCTGCAATTCTTGATGCTTCTGAAAGCATTTCTAATGATACTTTTCTGAATTTTCCTTCAAAATGATCACAATATACTAAAATACTCATTTTATCTTAACCTCCTGTTTTTTTATGTTAGTGATAGTGTTGGTTATATAACCTTTGCTTCTTCTTTCAATGCTTTTACAAGCTGTTTAACGCAATCTTCAATTTCACCTTCAAAAATTTTTCCTTTTTCTCTTGCAGGTGGTAAGAAATATTCTAATATTTCAGTCCCTTTACCATTAGCTCCAATTTCTTCTTCATCAGCATCAATATCGCCAGGTGTAACTTCTTTAATCTCTTTCTTTTTAGCTTTCATAATATTTGGTAAAGATGGATATCTTGGTTCATTTAATCCTCT
>JALVYZ010000304.1 GCA_027037705.1 bacterium
AAGATATTGGAGATAAATATTATATACCTGGCTATAAATCATTTGCTTATCCTCCTGCAATAAATGTAGAAAAAATTTTAGCAAATGTTTCAAAAGAGAGGAGAACTATAAGAACTTTTAAAGGCTCTCCTGCTGTAAAAAAACAATTTATTAAAGCAGAAACAGAATCAAAAAGGAAAACAAAAGTAGATAATATTCCAATAAACATTTCTGCAAATAATGTTAAGTACTTAAAAAATGGTGAAAATATAGTATTTGAAGGAAATGTAGTTGCAACTAAAGGTGATTTTTCTCTTACCTCTGAAAAATTGATAGCAACAATGGATAAAACTAAAAAAAGAATTTTAAAAATAGAGGCTACTGGACATGTTACAATTTTATATTTAACAAAATATGCAACATGCAAAGAAGCTGAATATATAGTGCCAGAAGGAAAGATAATATTATCTGGAGATCCTCTTATTAAGGATGTAAATAATATTATAAAAGGTGAAAAAATAATTTACTTTATAAAAACTCAACAAATATTTGTTCAGGGTTCAAGGAAAAAAAGAGGAGAGATAGAAATCTCCCCTTAATTACTTTTTCTTTTCTAATGCTACTTCTAAAACTTCATCCATATGTTTCACAAAAACAAACTGTAATCTATCTTTTACTTTCTTTGGTATTTCTTCCATATCTTTTCTATTTTTTTCAGGTACAATAATAATTTTTTTATTTGCTCTCATAGCAGCAAGACTCTTTTCTTTTAATCCACCAATTGGTAAAACTCTACCAGTAATTGTAATTTCTCCTGTCATCGCAACATCTTTTCTAACAGGAATCTTTGCAAAAGCACTAACTAAAGCAGTTGCTATTGTAATACCTGCTGATGGTCCATCTTTTGGTATTGCACCTGCTGGTACATGAATATGAATATCTTTTGTTTCAAACAAAGTCTTATCAATATTAAAAAATCCTGTTCGGCTTCTTGTATATGTCAATGCGGCTTCTGCAGACTCCTTCATAACATCTCCAAGCTGACCAGTTAATATCAATTTGCCTTTTCCATCCACAAGTGCAACTTCAATATATAACACCTCTCCTCCATATTGTGTCCATGCAAGCCCTGTTGCAATTCCAATTGTATTTTCTAATAAGTCATCTTCTGGTAAATATTTTGGAGGTCCTAAAAATTTATTTAAATTTTTTGTGGTTACATGAACTTTTTCTGTTTTTCCTTCAGCTATTTTTTTTGCAACTTTTCTACAAATACTTGCTAACTCTCTTTCTAAATTTCTTACACCTGATTCAGCAGTATATTCTCTTATAATTTTTAAAATAGCTTCATCATCAATTTCTAAATTTGTTTTTTTCAAACCATTTTCCTTTAATTGTCTTGGCAATAGATATCTTTTTGCAATTTCAAGTTTCTCATCATCAGTATAACCAGAAATCTCAATAATTTCCATTCTATCTTTTAATGCAGGAGGAATAGGATCAATAAAATTTGCAGTGGTAATAAACATAACATGAGATAAATCAAATGGGACATTGAGATAATGATCAACAAATTCTTTATTTTGTTCAGGATCTAATACTTCAAGTAGAGCACTTGCTGGATCTCCTCTAAAGTCAACTCCAATTTTGTCAACTTCGTCAAGCATAAATACAGGATTTTTAGTACCTACATTTTTTATTCCCTGTATTATTCTTCCAGGCATAGAACCAATGTATGTCCTTCTATGGCCTCTTATTTCTGCTTCATCTCTTACACCACCTAAGCTCATTCTATAAAACTTTCTTCCCAATGCCTTAGCTATTGATTTCCCTAATGATGTTTTCCCAACACCTGGAGGTCCCACAAAACAAAGAATTGGACCTTTTGGATTTTTCTTTAACTTTCTTACACTTAAAAATTCTAAAATTCTTTCTTTTACCTTATTCAGACCATAATGATCTCTATCTAAAATTCTTTTTGCTCTTTTTATATCAAGATTATCTTTTGTCATTTTTGCCCAAGGTAGTTCTACCATCCACTCAAGATAGGTTCTTATAACTCCAGCTTCTGCAGAATCTGGATGCATTTTCTCAAGTCTTGCAAGTTGTTTCTCTGCTTCCTCTCTTGCCTCTTTAGGCATTTTAGCTTTTTTAATTTTTTTTCTAAATTCCTCTATCTCTTCATCTTTTTCACTAATTTCACCAAGCTCTCTTTGAATTGCTTTTAATTGTTCTCTTAAATAATATTCTCTCTGAAGTTTATTCATCTCCTCTTTAGCTTTATTTTGAATTTGAGCCTGCATATTCAAAATTTCTATTTCTTTAGAAAGATATGAATGGACTAACTTCAGCTTTTCAATTGGGTTTTTCATTTCAAGAATTTTTTGTAATTCCTCAACTTTTAAACCAATATTAGCAGCTACAAGCTCAGCAAGCCTTCCAGGAGAATTAATACTTTCTAAAATCATAACAACTTCAGGTGAGATTATTTTACCAAGAGAAACCATCTTATTCAATTTCTCTTTAACATCTCTTATTAATGCTTCATCTTGGCTTGTTAACTCTTCTACTTTTTCATCTTCAATTTTAGTAATTTTAACTTTATAAAAAGGTTTTTCTTGAATAAATTCGTCAATTTTTCCTTTTGCTATTCCTTGTAC
>JALVYZ010000305.1 GCA_027037705.1 bacterium
CCTATAGCCTTTCACCCATAGCCTATAGCCTAAATTAAAACTACCACCAACACTATCACTAACACTAAATCAAAATAGCGATTTATAGTATTGAAAATTTTTTATTCTTGAATTTGTTTCAACTACAACTCCCCAAACAAAGTCCTGCATAAAATGTTTGGTTAAAAGCTCATCAAATAGTATAGTTAAGGAAGGTGGGAAATCTTCATCTCCTTTCCAATAAAGGTAGGCAATTTTAATTCCTTTTAAAGGCTCAAGATAAAAAGAATAATCTGCATGCTCAAGCTCTTTGCCATTAAAATAATTAACAATTTCTTTTAAATCTTCAATTGTTTTTACTGAGCTTAATACAAGCTCTTCTTTTAAAGAATGTACTGCTCTAAAAAATAGAGCCCAATCTTCTCTAAATTTTGGAGAAATAAAATTATAAGTACTATGATTTTCAAAAATTTCTTTCTTTTTTATATAATTTAAAAGTATAGGATAAAAAGAATTTGGGACTTCAATATCTGCATTTAAAATTTTTATAGTTTTATCTTTTCCATTAACTTCGTATAATTCTTTTAAAAATTTTATTTCAAATTTTTTATCTATTCCTTCCCATAATAAATCATCAATTGGGAAGTTTTGTTTTAAATAAAATATTTTACTACGCTGCGTCTGCTTTACAGCTTGATTTACAAGATTCACAAGATTTTGTATCATTTTTCTTACTTTCTTGTTTTTTGTTATTATTATTAGTTTTTGAATATCCGCTTTTATACCATCCATCACCTTTTAACAAAAATGTTGTACAGTTTATTAATCTTTTTACACTACCTTTACATTTTGGACATTCTTTTAATGGATCTTCAGTGATTCTCTGTACTATATCAAAATGATATCCACAGTCTTCACATAGATACTCATAAGTTGGCATTTTCGACCTCCTGTAATTTTTTAATTATTGACTCATCAGAACCATCAATGGAAACTATTTTTTCCCTTGATTTATCCCCTTTTTCAATTTTAATTTTTGTTTTTGAAATATTTAATAATTTTGATAAAAATCTAATTAAATTTTTATTTGCTTTTCCATCAACAGCTGGTGAAGAAATTTTTATTTTTAATGAACTATTGTAAGTACCTGCTATTTCATCTCTTTTAGCATTTGGGTTAACATGTACTTTTAATAAAATTTTATTTTCTTTAACTTTAAAGAATTCATTCATTTTTGTGGAAAATATAAGAATTATTTTTTATTTGTCAATATTAAAAAGGAATGTCATCGTCATTTATTGGTGTATCTTCAATAGTTGTTTCTTCTGGGGTAAAATCTTCTCCTTTTGAATCCAAAATAAAAAGATTATTTGCTACTATTTCAGTTGTCCATCTCTTATTTCCGTTTCTATCTTCCCATTGTCGAGTTCTCAATTTCCCTTCGACATAAACTTTCTTGCCTTTAGAATAATATTCTCCAACAATTTCTGCTAATTTACCAAACACAACAACTCTATGCCATTCTGTTTGATTAATTTTTTCTCCAGATTTATTTGTATATGATTCATTTGTTGCAACTGTAAAGGTTGCAACAGGATTCCCATCTGGAGTATATCTTATCTCTGGATTTGCCCCCAATCTTCCTATTAATAGTACTTTATTTAATCCTCTACTCATTTATCCTCTTCGAATCTTGTTTGTTCCAATAATTTTGTGATGCTAATCCCTTCTTCTTCCTCTTCTTCTGTATCTTCTTCTTTAAAAACATCTTTTATTGAAAGTTCTTGCTCTTCTTGTATAACTTTTTCTTCTTTTTTTTCTTCTTCTTTTTCAATAATTTCTGGTAAAAGATAATTATTATTTTTTGTTAAATTGTAATCAATAATATTTAAACTTTCTTTTATTTCTGTAAATGATGTTTTACATTTAGGACAATCATCAAAATGATCAAATGTAATAAATCCACATTTTCTACATTTCATAATTTTTTCTTAATAATAAAGTTATTTTTAGTCAAGTTTTTTTTTTAAATATTTTAAAATATATGTTAAATAAAAAATATGTTAAATTCTAAAAAATTATTTATCTATTTTTCAGTAATATTTTCTCTATCACTAATAGCAATAATTTTATTAATGTCAAAATCAGATGATAAATTAAATAAAGAGAGTAAAGCATATGTAGATAATGTTCTTCCTGTTATTTTAAAGAATTTAGATGAAAAAACTTTCTTAAAATTTGCTGCTCCTGAATTAATTAAGGCAGTACCAGAAGAAAAATTTAAAGAAATTTTCAAAATTTACAAAAAACTTGGTAAATTTGAAAAATATATTGGCTCTAAAGGAAAGGCAAAAAAATCATTTACTTTAAAGGGTAAAAAATGGATTTATGCAAATTACATTGCACTTGCAAAATTTTCAAATGGTGATGCTAAAATAAAATTAACAATCATTAAAGAAAAAAATAATTGGTTTATTTATTATTTTAAAATATCATCAAAAGCTTTTAACTCCATTGATAATCAAAGTGACAATAAAAGTTATAAGTCAACTTTCTTATTCATGTATAATGATTTAAAAAGCCATTCGTAGTAATTGTCTCTTACTTCTCTAAATGAATCTAAAAATGTTACTATATTATTAGAAATTTTCTCTTCTGTTACTTTAAAAAAGTTATTTTTATCTACTGGTTGTCTATTTTTTCTAATAAATTCTCCAATATATTCAAAATATTTCATAAATGGATTTATTTTGTCTGAATAAATTATCCTAAAAAATCTATCTGGGTGAATCCATTTTAAAAATTCTGCTGTGGCTTCAGTTACAAATGGTCTAATGAATGGTCTAATATAATTTTCGTAAAAGTATCTATTTGCTTTAGAAACAAATCTTACATATTCAAAATCATCTTTATCATAATCTAATCTAATATCATCTATATCTTTTTCAATAAATTCCACTTTAAATTTTTTCTTACCTGTAGTTTCATCAGTAGTTTCGCCAATTATTTTCATCTGATATAATCCTGGTTCTAATTTTCTTATTTCTTCTATATGTTGAATTATCGCTCTGTGCTCTCTATTTATCACCTTTCCTGAGACAAAGATCCCTAAATGTCCAACATCTGGATGAATTAAATATATAATTCTCTGCCCATGTTTTTTTAGTTCTTCTGTTGTTTTATACACTTCACAAATCCACTGCAAAGCCTGTTCAGGAGGGGAAATATTGTCACCTTCTGAAGCAAAAATTACCATTGGTTCTTTAATTTTTCTTAAGTCAATAACATTACCATAAGGGTCTCTCATTTCTCCTCTTTCAAGTTTATTACCAATAAAAAGATTATTAACAATTGCAACAATTTCTTCTTCATTGAAAAAATAAAAACCTGTCCACCATCTTTCAAAGTCAAGATATCTCTGTTCTTCTTTATCAATATTATGAAATACATTAAATTCCTTTTTCCAAAAAGTATTAGCAGGATTTAGCATTTCAAAATTAAATACCAACCAAGCACCATCAAATTTCCCATTTCCAAGGTCAGATAGTAACATTGTCATCCATACTCCACCAGTTAAACCTCCAGCTACTCTCATTGGGTTTACAAGTTCTCTTCCTGCCCAATAGGACATTGGAGTTCCATTTACAACAATTGGACCTGTAATATCAGGTTTTGTTGCAGCAACCATTGATACAAGCCAACCAGCTTGACAATTAGCATAGATAACCGGTGGATTATCTGGGTGTAAATCGTGCATAACATCAATAAAAGTTAAGATAGCTTCACCAACATCTTCAAGGGTTTGTCCTTCACATGGCTCTGGGAAAAATCCCACAAGGTAGCATTGATGACCTTCTAACATTGCGATTCCTGCTTCAGAATTTTCTTTAAAAGCGCCAATCCCAGGACCATGACCAGCTCTTGGATCAAAAATCATTATTGGTCTTTTATTTGGGTCAATTTTAACACCTTTAGGAGGTATAATTTTATAGAGGATGTAATTTGCGGGCTTTTCAAAACCTCTTGCATCAATAACTTCTTCATATTTAAAATAAATTAAAGGTGGCATACCAGCTTGATAATGTTCTAACATAATATTGCCACGTTTTCTTAAAACATCTATAAAAAGAAAATATCTTTGCCAGAAATCTATTAAATAATCTATAAACTCTTTATAATCATCAAAAATATCCTTCATTGAATCAGAAACAATTTTGCTATAGTAATCTCTTAATTTTTGATCAAAAAAAGGATTCTTTATGTAATTATTTAAATGTTCAATAATTTCTATAGGAGATGATATATCCTTTGGATAAATTTTTGAAAATTCATTAAGGAAGTTTTTCCAGAAATTACCATATTGTTGAAACATAAAGTCAAATAAATTACTATAATTAAACATATTTATTCCTCCTATAATTTGTCATAATTTATAATAGTTTTATTTTAAAAAAATTCAATATACTTTTTAATAATAAAAGTAAATATAAAACTTGACTTTAATTAGTTAATATGATATTAGTAATTATTATCATAAAGGAGGTGTTAATTATGTGTATGGAAATTAAAATTAAATGTAATTGTGGTAAAGAAGAGGTGAGATTTAATTTAAAAAATAATATTATGCCAGTGGAAACTATTGAGAAAATTTATTGTCCTGAGGAGTCAAGAAATATTAATTTTAATGAAAAAACAATGATAAATGATAATGGATGGATAATTGAATATAATATGGATGTTGCAAAGTATATTGGAAGCAAAATGTTAAATATATCTCCAGATGAGATTACACCAGAATTTCTATTTGATGAAGGTTATATAACTTGGAAAGAATTATATCCTGGTGAGCAAAAAGATAGTCAAAAAGAGAGAGAAAGATTACAAAATCTTGCTAAGACTGATAGAAAAAAATATTTTCAAGAGATCAGAAATTGGGCAAATGAAAGAATGAAAAGATTAAAAGAACAAGGATGGCGAAAAGCTCAGGCTGCTGTTTAGAAAGGAGTGAATGTTGAAGGAGAGAGTGGTTGTTAACCTTCCTCCTTCTGCTTTCTAACTTTTAATAAATTTTTAAAGTTTACCCACTACGAAACACGCATCACGAATCCCTGACCACAATTCACGAATTCAAAAATTTTTCAATTTTTTCCTTTGCGTTTTCAAAGTTATTAATCCAGTTAATATCAGATTCCTTTTTAAACCAGGTAATTTGCCTTTTGGCATATTTCCTTGTATTTTGTTTTATTAATTCAATAGCCTGTTTTTTTCTTAATTTACCTTCTAAATATTGTTTAATCTCTCTATAACCTATACCTTGCATAGGTCTTGAGTTACTGTAACCTTTTTTTATTAAGTCCTCTGTTTCTTCTATAAGGCCCATCTCAATCATTTTATCAACTCTTTTATTTATCTTTTCATACAATTTTTCTCTATCAAATTTTATTGCAATTTTAATATAATCATATCTTTTTTGAGAAAATTTATGTTTTTCTCTTTCAGCAGAAATTAATTTTCCAGTTCTATAATAATAGTCAAGTGCCCTAACTATCCTATATAAATCATTTTTATTTATTTTTTCCCATGCTTTAAAGTCTATAAGCTTCAATTTTGTGGATATATAATCATATCCATAATTTTCAGCAATATTTTTTAATTTCTCTCTAAAATTAATTTTTTCGTTTTCTTCTTCAAATATCCCAAAAAGTAAACATTTTATATATAAACCTGTACCACCTACAATTAACGGAATTTTACCTTTTTTCGTTATTTCTTCAATTTTATTGTCTGCATCTTCAACAAATTTCATTACTGAATATGAGTTATCATCAGGTTCAACATAGCTTAAAAGATGATGGGGATATTTCTGTATAATTTCTTTTGATGGCTTGGCTGTCCCTATATCAAAATATTTATAAACTTGCATTGAATCAGAGTTAACTATTTCACAGTTAAATTCGTCAGCTATTTTTAAAGATAAATCAGATTTGCCAGTTGCTGTGGGTCCAGTTAAAATTATGATTTTCATTTAAAAAATAGGTTTGCCATTATCTATTATTTTTATTGAATTAAATTTAGAATAAAAAATCTCTACTGTTGGTTTAGAAATTATGTAATCTTCATGAAAATTTGCTTTTATATTGCCGCCAAATGATGAATTATCTCCAAAGGCTAAGTGAATTGTTCCATAGATTTTTTCAGCTTCTAAAATATTGAAATAATCCACTGCTTGGGAATTTATTCCAATACCAAATTCAGCTAATTTATTATTATTTTCTCCTTGAGAAAATTTTTCATTTAACTTTTTTTTATAAGAGTCATCACCTTGAATGTGGACAACTTCTCCATTGCTTAACCATAAAGTTAACGGAGATTCTAATTTAAAAGTAGGAGCATATTCAATTACTATTTTCCCATCTGCAGTTCCTTCGACTGGTGCTACGAAAACTTCACCAGCTGGTAAATTAGAAAATGAACCTTTAAATGTTAAGTCTCCTGTATCCTCAATAAATTCTCTATTTTTCACTGA
Organism: bacterium; assembly: GCA_027037705.1. Taxonomy (GTDB): domain Bacteria; phylum DYJV01; class DYJV01; order DYJV01; family JALVYZ01; genus JALVYZ01. The sequence continues at coordinate 6,506 of JALVYZ010000305.1, forward strand.
AAATCTTAAATATGTGCCATTTTCTGACTTAACAATTACAGTTTCAGCTCCTTTTAGTTTTTCTTTTAAAAATTCTGCTCTTTTTTTTAAAATAGATAAATCTTCCTGTAATGCTGTATAAAACATTTCTTCTTTAAATAGAGGCATACTGCAATATCTTGCCCCAAAAATTTCTGTTAATAATTTTCTGAATAATGTATGGCTTGTTGAATAGTAAGGGAGTGCTATAACAACATCTGGGACTTCATTAGCATTTTTTATAATTTCATAAATTAATTTCTTTTCTTCTTCATTTATACTTTTATCAGTAATTTTTTTAAATAATTTTTTTTTATTTAAATCTTTTATAACTTTTTCACCAAATACTATTTTCCATAATTCTTCTGGAGGTTCTTTTCCATGACCACATAGAGAAGGGTAATAGGTAAAGTTAACTTTTGAGGTAAAATTTTTTGAACATTCTGTGAATAAAAGTGCAATTTCAAAAAGATTAGAATTAGCGGTTATATCCTCACATCTTTTACAATCATCAGTAAATATTAATATTTTTTCGTTTTCTTTTAAGGCAATATTATTTTTTAGTATTTTATTAATTGCTTTTTGAGCAAAATTTTTATCTTTCATTAATGTTTATTTTTCTTTTCTAATTCTTCCTGTTCTTCTTTGCATGAAATACACAAAGTTGCCACAGGGCGAGCTTCAAGTCTCTTTTCTTCTATTTCACATCCACATTCTTCGCAAATTCCATAAGTCCCATTATCAATTTTTTTAAGAGACTCTTCAATTTTATTCAATAATTTCATTTCTCTGTCGCGAATTCTCATTATAAATGCTTTATCTATTTCATCAGCAGCAGCATCAACAACATCCTTTGTTTCATCTTTGTCAACATAAATATCGCCTTTTTTTAATTTTTCAATTTTCTCAATTATTCTCTTTTTTTCTTTTAGTAATAATTGTCTGAAATATTCAAGTTTTTCCTTTTTCAAGGGAAACTCCTTTCAGTTTTTATTTAAAACAATTAACATTTCTCTAACTACTTCAGCAGCTAAAATGGAAGAAGCTCCAGTTTTATCAATTTCTGGATTAAGTTCAACTATATCACAACCCACAATGTTTAATTCTTTTATCTTTTTTAAAAAATCTATAAACTCTTTAAAATTAATTCCTCCAGGTTCTGGGTTTCCTGTGCCTGGCAAAATAGATAAATCAAAAACATCTAAATCAATTGATAGATAAATAGGGAAATTTTTTAATTTGTCAAGAAATTTTTCAATTTTTAATGAAAATTTCACTAAGTTAGTATATTTATTTGCAAAATTAAATTCATCTTTTGTCCCAGACCTTATTCCAAATTGAAATATATTTTTTTCTCCAACTATATCAAAAATTCTTCTCATTACAGTGGCATGAGAATATTTTTCACCAAAATATTCATCTCTAAGGTCTGTATGTGCATCTAACTGGATAACCTTTAAGTCATTGTAAAATCCCTTATAAATTTCTACTATTGGTAATGTTATTAAATGTTCTCCGCCTAAAACAAAAGCTTTTTTATCTTTTTCTAATAATTTTTTTATAATTTTTTGGGTATGACTATTTAAAACAGAAAAGTTATTTATTGTAACTTCAATATTACCGTAATCATAAAAATTTATATTTTCTATATCATCATTAAAATATGGACTGTAGGTTTCAATAGAATTTGAAAATAATCTTATTGAGTCTGGAGCAAATCTACTTCCTGAACGAAATGAGCTTGTTCCATCAAAAGGAATTCCTATTAATACAATTTTTGCATTATCAATATTTTCATTAGCGCCTAAAAATTTTTTCATACTTCACTTTTGTTAATAAGTTCCTTAACAAATTGTGGAACAGCAAAAGCTCCTTTATGAATATCATTATTATAATATTTTAATTTTAAATTATACTCTTTGTATCTTTCTTCTTGAAAATTCTCTATTGGATCAACATCTTTTGAACAAAAGCCAAAGCTCCATACTCCAGCTGGATATGTAGGAACATAAGCTGTGAACATTTTGACTATTGGAAAAACCTTTTTTAGCTTTTTATATGTGGCTTCAACCCATTCAGGATTATGAAATGGTGATTCAGTTTGATTTGCAAGAACTCCGCCAGGTTTTAAAGATTTTAAACAATTTCTATAAAATTCTGAAGTAAATAGACCTTCTCCAATACTAACAGGATCAGTTGAATCTATTATAATAACATCATAATAATTTTCTTTATCTTCAACCCACTTAACACCATCTTGAAAATAGAGATTTACCTTAGGATTATCAAGCTCGCAACTCATTGTTGGTAAGTATTTTTTTGATATTTTAACAACATCTTCATCTATTTCAACCATATCAACATTTTTAACAGTTTTGTGCTTTACAACTTCTCTAACAGTTCCACCATCTCCACCGCCTATTACAAGAACATTTTCAGGATTTTTATGGGAAAATAAAGGTACATGTGCAATCATTTCATGATATATAAATTCATCTTTTTCAGTTACCATAACAAGATTATCAAGGGTTAATAATTTCCCAAAATCAAGAGTTTCATATAAATCTAATCTTTGAAATTTTGTGTCAAAACTTGTAATACATCTTTTTAATCTTAAAATTAATCCCATTCCTTTAGAATGAAATTCAGTGTAGGTTAAGCCATCATCAATCATTATAAACTCCTTTAATTAATCCCAAAGGACAACTCCAGCAAAAGCTGTCCCTATATTTGTTACTTTGTGTTGGGTTGAAATACTTTTTATTTCTTTAATTTTCTCACCTCTAAGTTCCATCCCATGCTTTGCCATGTTTCTTACTATCTCTTCTATATCTTCTTTTCTTCCTCTTGCTGAATATTCCATAATCAACCCAGGTTTCTTATCATCTTCAGGAATAGCAACAGCAACTGCTGCAGCTATAACTTCTCCTTCAAGTTGAGATGTAATTGAAGCATAGGCAATTGGAACAATGGCTCCGTATGGGACCTGTATTGGTTCAATATTTTCACAATTTGGAGGTAATATGCTACTAACTTTTATTAAATTTGTATTTCCAATACCAGCATTAAGTAAAGCTCCATCAAAGGAATTTAAATTTGTCATTCCTTCAGAGCTCCCAGCTACAAGAAAGTATTTGGTAGGGATTTTAGTTATCATACAATCCTCCTACTTCATATAATCTCTCAGTCAAAGAACAACGCCTCTCTTTTCTGACATATATTCCTGATTGTAATCGTATCCTAAATTTGCAACTTTCTGCTGACTTTCTCTTAAATCTCTTATAATGTTTTCAAGGTAACCTCTTCTTAAATCTTTCACATCAGCTTCTTTTGCTTTAAATTTATCTTTTAAATATCTATATGCAATCCAAGGATCAACAGTATCGCCACATGTAAATAAATCAACAGCGGCATATCCATATTCTGGCCAGGTATGAATTGCAAGGTGAGATTCAGCAATTACCACAACTCCACTTACTCCATGTGGTTGAAATGAATGAAATACACTTTTGATGATTGTTGCCCCAGCTTTTTCAGCAGCATCTTTCATAAATTTTTCAACTAATCCACAATTATTAATCATCTCTGGGTCACAATCATAAAATTCTGCAAGTAAATGTCTGCCTAAACTCTTCATATTCCCACCCCCTTTGCTTTATTTTGACAAAATAAAAGAGGTGGTAAATACTTGTAGAATATTTACCACCCCTGACAATAATCTATTTTTTAATAAATTTAAACTCAGCAATCCCCCACCAGAATTATCCTCCAAAATTTTTTAGAGCGAAACCTTATATTAAAAAAAAACACTTTTGTCAAAGGATTTTTTAAAAATATTTTTCTTTATCTAATGTTCTATATTGAAGTGCTTCAAAGATATGCTTTTCTTTTATATCAGAGCTGTTTTCCAAATCAGCGATTGTTCTTGACAATTTTATTATTCTTGAATATGCTCTTGCAGAAAATCCAAAATTTTTAATTGCATTTTCAAGGATTTTGAGACAACTTGAATTTAATTTGCAGTAATTTTTAATATGTTTTTCAGTCATTTGAGCATTTGAAAAAATTTTTTCATTTTTAAACCTTTCTAATTGGAGTTCTCTTGCTTTTATAACTCTTTCTCTTATTTTTTCTGATGACTCTCCCTCTTCCTGTTTAATTAAATCTGAATGTTTTACAGCTGGCACCTCTATTTGAATATCTATCCTATCAAGTAATGGACCTGAAATTTTTGATTGATATTTTCTAATTTCATTTGGAGTGCAAGTGCATTCTTTTTCCTGAGAACCGTAAAAACCACATTTACAAGGGTTCATTGCTGCTACAAGCATAAATTTTGCAGGAAATGTAACTGTCATACTTGCCCTTGCAATTGTAACTTTACCATCTTCCAATGGTTGTCTTAATACTTCTAATACACTTTTTTTAAATTCAGGTAATTCATCTAAAAAAAGAACACCGTTATTTGCAAGAGATACAACTCCTGGCTTTGGAATGGAACCTCCACCAATTAAAGCAATATCTGAAATTGTATGATGAGGTGATTGAAAAGGTCTTTTTGTAACAAAGAAATTTTCATCGTCTAAAAGGCCACTAACAGAATGTATTATTGATGTTTCGAGGGCTTCATCAAAGGTTAATGGTGGTAAAATAGAAGGAATTCTTTTTGCAAGCATGGTTTTTCCTGAACCTGGTGGACCAATCATTAGTAGATTATGACCACCAGCAGCTGCAATCTCAATAGCTCTTTTAGCAAAAAATTGTCCTTTAACATCTTTAAAATCAAGTTCATATTCATAAAATTTATTAAAAATTTTATCTTTATTTGATGAATATAAAAATTCATCTTCATTAACTTCATCATTTAAAAATTTTACAATTTCAATTAAATTTTTAAAGCCATAAACATTAATTCCATCAATTAAAGAAGCTTCCCTTGCAATAACTTCAGGTAAAATAATTCCTTTTATCCCCATGGACTTAGCTTTTAAAGTTATAGGTAAAGCTCCTTTTATTTTGTTTAACTCTCCTGTTAATGAAAGCTCTCCTAAAAAGAAAAAATTATCTAATTTTTCTTTATTTACAACTTTTAAGTTTGCTAAAATCCCAATTGCAATGGGTAAGTCAAATCCTGAGCCTTCTTTTTTTAAGTCAGCTGGTGCTAAATTAACTGTAATTTTTCCACCTGGAAATGGTAGTTTGGAATTTCTAATTGCAAGACGAACTCTTTCCTTACTTTCTTTAACAGCATTATCTGGTAGGCCAACAATGTTAAATGAGGGAAAGCCTTGAGAGGAATCAACTTCTATTGTTAATGGAATTCCTTCAATTCCGAAAAGAGCACAAGATTTTATTTTTGTAATCATAAAAGAATGTTAGCAGAATTTATATAAAATTTCAAATAAAAAAAGCGGGGATTAACCCCGCTTTTTAAAATCTTAAGTCAAAATTAAATTACTACCAAGCCCATTTAAAATTAAATGTTGTTGTTACCATTGTGTCATCAGCATTATCTAATCCAAATTGTAATTTATTTAAGTCTTCAACTCCATCACCAGGAACAAATACATTAGTTACATTTTCAATTGAGAAATGTTTGTTAAGAGCTAATTTTAATTTTAAAGCTCCTCCCCAGCCCATTTCTTCATCAATGCTTGCACCAAAGAAGTCTTCTAAAGCACCTGTATCTTCGTATTCACAATAGAAACCTTGGATTTGATATGTTAATCCTTTGTAAACGATATCACTTAAATCACCTTTGAATCCAAGACCAATCCACCAGATACCTGGTTGTAATGATCTACCAGCACCACCAATTTCACCATATCCCAAAGGTATTTTCTTAGTAATACCAAGTAATACTGGGTTTAATCCATAAAGAACTGTTCCATCATGTAAGTTTGTATCTGTGAAAGAATCTCCATAACCTAAACCAAATGTTGGTGTAAATTTTTGAATCTCTGTGATTCCCTGGAAGTTGTTAATATCATCATCATCTCCACTATCGTCACCTGAAATATACCATCCACCAAAGTAAGGTTTAAATGCTTTATTTAAATCAAATTCAAATGATAAGAATCCAGCCCATGCACTAATATCAGCATCTTCATCTGTTTTGTAAACTTCACCATCTTTATATTCTGTATATCCATCTTGAGAACCACCAACATAAACAAATTCAAATCTTGGAACAACGATTCCAAGTTTTCCAAATAATTCTAATCCAAAATAGTAAGACTGAGCTCTTGCAATTTGGTTATCCTGGAATGCGAAAAATGGAGCAACAGTCAATTTTCCATATTCAGTTCCAAATGTGTAGTATAATTTTGCAGTGTAAGCAATTAAATCATCCTGATGACCTGAAAAATGAGCTCCTGGTCTTACATGGTTATATGGTGCTTTTTTAGTAGAACCATCATTTCTTATAAAAAGAGCTAAAATTTCATATTTCCAGTTTTTGCCAGCACCTTTGAATCCAAAAAATGGGTGGTCATCTGTATATACTAAACCACCAGTTTTAATATCAAGTGCTCTACCATTCCATCCCATTTCAAGTGTAAAGTATTTATTGAATGTGTAAGAAAAATCTAATTTTTCAAGACCAAAGTCTGAGGAATCAGCCCCATTGTCTTCTCCTCTATCAATATTTGATTTTGTAGCATTGACATCATCTTCTAAAATGAACATACCTTTCCATTTGTTACCTAAAATTAACCATCCCATTCTAAACTGGTTCCTGATGTCAAATTGCTGTTCATGACCATCTTCTCTACCAATCCAGTCAGCTACCTCAGCATCGCTGTCAAAGTCAGCGTTGTAAATAAATGTTGGTTGGAATTCTTCTGAACCAAATAATTTAATGTCTACATCACTTGATTTAGCGCTTACATAACCCATTCCTGCAAAAAGACCAACAGGTAAAGCCAATAAAAATGTTAATACTACTGCAAATAACCACTTTTTCATCTTTTATACCCTCCTTTTTTAGTATTTTTTAAATTTTAAATTAATGCCATCAACAATAACTTTCTGAAATTTCTTAATTATTTTTTCACCTCCTTCCAATTTTAATTAATTTTTTTTAATATTTACTTAAAAAATATTTATTTGTCAAGCAATATTTCAAAAAAATGTTTTATATATTAAAAATAAGAACCATTACTCTTTAATTAATTTTTTTTAATATATCAAATTGTAAAATAATTGTCAACAAAAAAATAAATTTTTAAAACATTGTTAAAATTTTCTCCCAAGATATCTTTCAGCTTCTGAATATATGCATCCACAATAATTTTGTCTGTATAGATTTAATTTTTTTGATTCTTCAATCCCTTCTTTCCAGCCATTTCTAAAATCGTAATAATAAAATTTTATTTTATATTTTTTGCTTAATGATTCACAAATTTTCTTTATTAATTCATGTTTTTGATGTTTGCTATATAAAAGCGTTGTTGTAAAATACTCAAAATCGCTTTTTGCTCCAAGTTTTACTGTTGCTTCAAGTCTTGAATAGTAGCAATAGAAACATCTATTTTCTTCTCTAAAAACGATGCTTTGAATAAATTTTTTTAACTCATATTTTTCTCTAATTATTAAATTTATATTTTCAAGTTTTGTATAATATAGCAATGCTTCAAGTCTTTTTCTAAATTCAGTGTAGGGATGAATATGATTGTAAAAGTATGAATGAACAGTAAATCCATTCTCTTTTAAAATTTTTAATGGATAAATTAAACAATTTGCACAGCAAGTATGGACTAAAATTTTCATGTTATTGGTGTTAGTGTTAGTAATTTTGTTATTAATTGTTTAATAATTGTGATTCGTAATTCGTAGTTCGTGATTCATGTTTTTCTTTATCCTTCACCCTTCACCCTTTAAATCTAAATTAATTCTTTTAGCCTTAAATATATTTTTTTTACTTCTTTTAAAATTTCTGGATCAACCTCAAATGGAGCTTTATTCTCTCTATCTGCTTTTATTATATTTGGATTAAATTTTATATATCCTAAAAATTCAAAATCTTTTAATTCTTTTTTTAGAAATTCTACATCTTCATCTGAACTAACTTTATTCCCAACAACATAAACCCTATTAATTCCAATATCACCAGCTAATTTTCTTATGTGATATGCTGTTTGAATGCTTCTTACTCCTGGTTCTACAACAACAATAAAAGCATCAATTCCTGCAGTTGATCCTCTTCCAAGATGCTCAAGCCCTGCTTCCATATCAATAATAATAGCTTCTTTTCTTTCTAAAAAAAGATGTCGTATTAAATTTTTTAATAATACATTTTCTGGGCAGAAACACCCACCACCACCTTGAGGCACAGAGCCTAAAACTAAAAGTTTAATCCCATCTTTATTTTCAATGTAAAATTTATCAGGAATATCGTCCACTTTAGGATTTAATTTAAAAAATCCCCCAAAAGTCCCTTTTTTTGCTCCTGTCCTTTCCTCTATTAATTTTGTCATCTCTGCAATAGGAGTTATATTTTTAACTTGATCAGGAGAAAATCCAAGGGCTGATGCTAAATTTGAGTCTGGATCTGCATCTATTGCAAGGACTTTATATCCTTCATCAGCAAGAACTTTTGATAAACACCCTGCAAAAGTTGTTTTGCCAACTCCGCCTTTTCCTGAGATTGCTAATTTCATAGTTTATTTACCTCCTCAATTTAAAAATATGGCACTAAAAAAGATTGTTGTCAAGGCTTTAAAAGATTACTTGCAGATATTAAGTTTTTTATCAATTAAATTTGTATCAATTTTTGAACAGCCTAAAAGTGAATGAAATACAATATCATGAGTTAAATATAAATTTTTTTTAGATTTTACTTTTTTATACAATTTTTTATATTTTTTTGAAAACCACATAAATGCTGCAATATGTGTTTGATATTCATTTCTTTCCTGTCCATGTCCATATATTCCATTTTCTCCAAGTTGTTCACCATGGTCTGAAACATAAATAAGAATTGAATTAAATTTTGAAATAATCTTGACAATATTTGCAAGGACAAAATCAGTATTTAAAATGGTATTATCATAAGAATTTATGACTTTTTCTCTTCCACATTTTGTAGGATCTTTAAATAAGCAAACAGGAGTAAATACTCTAAAGCTATCAGGATAATGTTTTTCATAATGCCAGTGACTTCCTATTGTATGAAGAACAATAAATTTTTTATTATGTTTTTTATCATTTAAAATATTTTTTAAAATTGGGAATAAGTTTTCATCGTAAATGTGAATATTCTTTAAATCACCTGTTGGATTATTAAATTTTAAAAAATCAGCTTCTTTTGCAATAATTGTTACAGGTGAATCATATTTTCCTAATTTTCTTTGGTTACTAATCCAATAGGTATAGTAACCAGCTTTTTTAAACACTGATATTACAGATTTTTCTGTTTTTATAGGCTTTCTATTATTTATTGTAGCTCTCGTCATAAAACATGGTATTGATTTTCTTGTAGTTATATCGCATGAATAAAATTTCTTAAATGATACAAAATTTGTCAGTTTTTCAATTTCAGGTGAAGTTTTTCTAAAATATCCATTTATGTGAAAGTGATCTTCCCTCGCAGCTTCACCAATTACTAAAAGTACAATATCAGGAGAGTCTTTTGATATTTTTAAATATTTGTACTTAAAATTTTTCCTATTTTTTTGTGCTAATCTATAAAATTTATATCTTTCAAGTGCATATTTATAAGATTTTTCAAAAATTATATGTGGCATAAGTTGGATAGTATAATGAAATTTTTTAAATATTGGTAAAAAACAGGATAGAATTATTATTAAAACCAACTTTTTTTTAAAATCTTTTTTATAAATTTTTCTAAAAATTATAACAGCAATAATTGACAGAACAACCATTAAAAAAACATAAGCAACCATTTCCCAGCCAACATATCCTGATGCTTCTTCTAATGATGTTTCAAACACAAGGCCTATTGCATTTGTCGTTATTTTAATTTTAAAAGTATTAATAAAGTATTTTGCTATTGATGATAAAAAAATTAAAATTGGAAAACCTATTGAGAATAGATTTTTTGAAAGACTTAATATTAAAAATTGAATAAAAACAATTATTACAGCAGCAAAAAAATGAAATTTACCTGTCAAAATATGATTATTGAAATGTAGGTTAAATAAAATTGAAAGAAAAATTAAATATATATAAATCATAATTGACAAAAGCGATAATGAGATATATTAAACTTTTTGTGAAGTCAACAATTATTTATATTTCATTATCAAAACTTTTTCTTTCATTAATTCCATCAGTTATTGTTGTTGGAATTTTATTTTTATGGGTTAAAGAAATAAAAAATTATATCTATGCGTTTGTTAGAATGTTTGCTCAGTTATTGATTTTAGGTTATATCTTAACATATATTTTTAATGCTGATAAATCATGGATAGTTATCTTATGCTTAACATTTATGTGTTCTGTTGCAAGTTGGATAGCTTTAAGACCATTAAAGGAGAAAAGAAAATCTTTATTTGCATATTCATTAATACCAATTTTAATTAGTGGAAGTTTTGTGTTATTTTTAATTACTCAAATTGTTTTAAATGTGCACCCATGGTATTCTCCAAAGGAATTAATTCCTCTTGGAGGAATGATTTTTTCTTCAAGTATGAATAGTATTAGTCTTGCATCAGAAAGATTTTTTGCTGAAATTAAAAGAATGAGTGCTGAAGAAGCATTAAAAATTTCGTATAAAACTTCATTGATTCCTATTACTAACATGCTATTTGCAGTTGGAATTGTATCAATACCAGGAGTAATGACTGGACAGGTTTTATCAGGAATTTCTCCTTTGCTTGCTGTGAGATATCAAATAGTTGTGCTTTCAATGATTTTTGGCTCTGCTGGAATATCTTCTGCAATTTTTCTTAAAGTTATTTCATCAAAGAAGGAGTTATTTAATGGCGTATAAAGATCTAAGAGATTTTATAAAATTACTTGAAAGGAAAAAAGAGATTATAAGAATTAAAGAAGAAGTTGATCCTATTTTAGAAATTTCTGAAATAACAGATAGAGTGATAAAAAAGGGTGGTCCTGCGCTTTTTTTTGAAAATGTTAAAGGTTCTGAATTCCCAGTAGTTACAAATCTATTTGGTACAACGGAAAGAATGTGTCTTGCACTTGAGACAGATTCATTGGATTCAATTGCTAAAAGAATAACTGAACTTTTAGAACCAAAAGCACCATTAAAGTTAATTGATAAAGTTAAGATGCTTCCAAAATTAATGGAACTTGGTAAAATTTTTCCAAAAATTGTAAAAAAGGCTACTTGCAAAGAGGTAATATTAAAAGATGATGATATAGATTTATTTAAGCTTCCAATTTTAAAGACCTGGCCTTTAGATGGAGGAAGATTTATAACTTTACCAATGGTTTTTACAAAAGATCCTGAAACGAAAGTTAGAAATTGCGGAATGTATAGAATTCAAATTTTTGATAAAAAAACAACAGGAATGCACTGGCATCCGCATAAACATGGAGCAAAACATTATAAAAGAGCAAAAGAATTAGGTCTTGATAAAATAGAAGCTGCAATTGCCATTGGTTCATGTCCTGCTGTAATTTATTCTGCTACAGCTCCACTTCCAGATGATGTAGATGAAATGATTTTTGCTGGATTTTTAAGAAAAAAACCTGTTGAACTTGTGAAATGTGAGACAGTTGATATAGAAGTTCCAGCTAATTCAGAATTTGTCATAGAAGGTTATGTTGATCTAAATGAAAAGAGAATTGAAGGACCTTTTGGAGATCATACAGGGTATTATTCTCTTGAAGATTATTATCCTGTTTTTCATGTAACATGCATTACTCACAAAAAAGATGCAATATATCCTGCAACTATTGTTGGCAAACCACCAATGGAAGATGCTTATTTGGGTAAAGCAACTGAAAGAATTTTTTTGCCTTTACTTAAAAAAACTTTACCAGAAATTATTGATATTAATCTTCCTATTGAAGGAATTTTTCATAATTTTGCATTTGTATCAATTGATAAACAATATCCAGCTCATGCAAGAAAAGTTATGCATGCTCTCTGGGGATTAGGTCAAATGATGTTTACAAAAATTATTGTTATTTTTGATAAAGATGTAAATGTCCAAAATATTAGTGAAGTTCTATGGAGGCTTGGAAATAATATTGATCCTAAAAGAGATGTATATTTTGTTGATGGACCAGTTGATGCTCTTGATCATGTTTCATATTTGCCAAATATTGGTTCAAAAATGGGAATAGATGCAACAAGAAAATGGAAAGAGGAAGGCTTTACAAGAGAATGGCCTCCTGATGTAGAAATGAGCTTAGAGATAAAGGAGCTTGTTAATAAAAAATGGAAAAAATATGGGATAGATTAGCAGATTTTACAATTAAAAAAGCTAAAAATAGATATAAAGCTGGGATTTATGAAGGAGTAATTAGCTGCATTGTCAATTTTTTTCTATTTATTGTTAAGGTAATTATTGGATTTTACTTAAAAAGTATTTCTCTGATTACTGATGCGTTTCATTCTTTGTCAGATTGTTTGTCTTCAATTGTGTTAATTATTGGTTTTTATTATTCTTCAAAACCTGCTGATGAAGAACATCCATTTGGACATGCTAAAGTTGAAAATATTTCATCTTTAATTGTAGCAATTATGCTTTTTATTATTTCATTTGAATTTGCAAAAGATTCTTTAATTAGGATTTTTAGACCAGAGAAAATAATTTTTTCATTTCCTTGTTTAGTCGTTGTTTTTCTAACATTAATTTTAAAGGAGTTTTTATCAAAATATTCAGAATTTTTAGGGAAAAAACTAAATTCAGTTGCAATTGAAGCAGATGCTCACCATCATAAAACTGATGTGTATGCTACTTTGCTTGTTATTATTTCACTGATTTTATCTAAATTTGGGATTCAGATATTTGATGGGGTAATAGGTTTTGCAATTTCAATTTATATTGGTTTCATCGCATATAAAATGGCAAAAAAATCAATAGATCCATTACTTGGCGAAAAACCCTCAGAAGATTTATTAAACGAAATAAAGAAAATCGCTTTTTCTGTAGAAGGAGTGAAAGGAGTTCATGATATAATAATTCATAATTATGGAGATAAACATATTGTATCTCTACATATAGAAGTTCCAGATGAATTAGATCCAAATGAAATTCATGATATTGCAGATGAAGTTGAGAAAAGAATTTCTGGGTTCTGTAATGCAATGTGCGTTGTTCATCAGGATCCAATAAATACTGATCATCCTTATTATGATAAAATAAAATCTTTTCTTGATGAACTTCTTGATGATAAATATCATGATTTAAAAATCATTGGAACAGAGAAAAAGTTTAATGTAATTTTTGATGTAAATATAAAAACTAATGATCCAAAAGAAAAATTAAAATTTGTTTCTGAAATAAAAGAGAAATTAAAAGAAAATTTTTCTGAAATTGATGATGTAATAATTAAATTAGAGCCTGAATATGTTTATTAGCAGGAGTCAGGAGTGCAGAGTCGTTAGTTGAAAGTTAGTTGATGTTTTTGATGTTAGTTAATGTTAGTATAAAAAAATTTTGGAGTGCGGAGTCTGGAGTCAGGAGTAATAAAAAGTGAAGATGAGTAAAAGCGAAAATGCGAAGATGCGGAATTAGGTAAATGCGAAAAAGCGTAGATGAGTAGATGTGAAAATAAAAAATAAGATATATTCTAATTGACGTATGATTCAAATTCGCATTTACACATATACGCATTTACGCATTAACACATATATGTAATAACGAGTTACGAACTACGAATCACGAACTACGAACTACGAACCACGAATTAAAAGGAGCCAAAATGATTAGAATTTTAATTATGGTGTTTTTGCTTTTAAATTTTATATCCTGTGATTTCATTGATGATATTAATCCTAATGTTATAGCAAAAGTTGATGATAAAAAAATTTACTTTGATAAATTAAAAAAAGAAATAATTGCTGAAAATTCAGATGTAAAATTAACAAAACCTTTAATTTTATTTTATATTAATGAAAAAATTAATGAAATAATCTTGGAAGATGAATTTAAAAAATTACATATGAAGATTACAAAAGAAGATATAAAAAAGCAGTCAGATATTGTTAAACTTAACCCAGAATTGTTAAAAAAAAGAATTATTTTTGAAAAAGTAAAAAGTTATGTAGTTAGAAAAATAACATATCCATCAGATGAAGAATGTTTAAAGTATTATAAAAATCACATAAATGAGTTTAATCATTATGATAAAGTTAGATTAAGATATATTGTTAGCGAAAATGAAAAAGTTTGTAAAACTGTTTACAACAAATTAAAAAAATTAAAAGATTTTGATAAAGTTATAAGAAAATTAAAATTAAATTATGCTTATAATGGAATTCTAAAAGTAAAAGATATTCCAGAAGATGTTAAAGAGCAAATAGATTATACACAAAAGAATTCATACTGGTTAGTAAAATCAAAGGATAGATGTTATGTCATTGAATGTATAGAATATATGAAAAATGTCCCTGTAAGTTTTAAAGAAGCAAAATATTTAATTAGAGAAACATTATTAATGCAAAGGCAAACAGAATTATTTAAATTATGGCTAAAGAAACAGAGAGAAAAAAGAAAAATTAAAATTTATTACAATAAAATTAAAATTGATTAGATGAGAAAAATTGGTATTACAACAACTATTCCAGTAGAGGTAATTTATGCTTCTGATTGCATTCCTGTTGATTTGAATAATATTTTTATAACTTCCTCAAATCCTGAAAATATGATTTTGGAAGCAGAGAGAGATGGATTTCCAAGAACAACTTGTAGCTGGATAAAAGGAATATATACAGCATGTCTAAAGGAAAATATTAAAGAAGTAGTTGCTGTAATGGAGGGAGATTGTTCAAATACACATGCTTTAAGTGAAATTTTTATTTCTAAATCAGTTAAGATTATACCTTTTTCATTTCCATTTAATAAAGATTATGATACATTAAAAAAAAATATAGAATCTTTAATCAAATATTTTAAAACTTCTTGGGAAAAAGTTTATCAATTAAAGGAGAAACTTGATAATATCAGAAGAAAATTGCAAATTATAGATGAATTAACTTATATAGATTGTAAAGTTACGGGGGTTGAAAATCATTTTTTTCTTGTGAATGCTTCTGATTTTAAAGGAGATTACAATAAGTTTGATAAAGAAGTAGACTTATTTATAAAGAAAGCAAAAAAAAGAAAATCAATTAAAAAAAAAATTAGACTTGGGTTAATAGGAGTGCCACCTATTATAACTGATTTATATTCTGAAGTTGAAAAGTTAGATGTTCATATAGTTTTTAATGAGGTTCAAAGACAATTTGCAATGTTGAATTTTTGTAATGACATAGTTGAACAATATTTAAATTATACTTATCCATATTCAGTTTTTGAAAGAGTTAAAGATATTAATAAAGAGATTAAAAAAAGAAAAATAGATGGAATAATACATTATGTCCAATCATTTTGTTTTAGAAGTATTGAAGATACAATATTTAAAAAAGAGTTACATGTCCCAGTTATTACAATAGAAGGAGATAGACCTCAAAAGTTAGATGAAAGAACTAAAATAAGATTAGAAAGTTTTATTGATATGCTAAAAATGAGGAAAATAAAAAATGAAAAGAATTATATTTCCGCTTGATGTTTCTCAGAAAAATGATGCAATTGATTTTGTAAAATTACTTAAAGATGAAGTTGAGATTTTTAAAATAGGGCTTGAGCTTTTCTGCAAATATGGACCTGAAATATTAAATGATATTTCAAAATTGAATGTTAAAATTTTTCTTGATTTAAAACTTCATGACATCCCAAATACTGTTTACGGGGCTGTGAAAAATCTTTTAAATTTTAATCCTTTTTTCATAACAATTCATCTTGAAGAGTATGAAAAATTTAGAAAATTTGTATTTGATAAAACAAATTTTAAGGGATTTTTGGGAGTAACATGGTTAACTTCATTAGATGAAAATTCGCTTCACTTTTTAACTGAAAATAAAAATATGTCTGTAATAGATTTTGTTTTAAAAAAAGCGGAGATTTATTATAAATCAGGTTGTTGTGGGATAGTGTGTTCAGCTCATGAAGCAAAAAAGGTAAAAGAAAAGTTTGGAAATAAATTGAAAATAGTGTGTCCAGGAATTAGACTGTCTGAGTCCTCATCTGATGATCAGGAAAGGATTATGACTCCAGAAAAAGCAATAAAAAATGGAGCTGATTTTCTTGTAATTGGAAGGCCAATTAGAGAAGCTAATGATCCATTGGGGATATGTAGGAAAATAAATGCAGAAATTAATGAAAATTTAGGTTGAAGGTTGAAGGCTGAAGGAAAATAGTTTGGAGTCGGGAGTGCGGAGTCGGGAGTAATGAAAAAATGAAAATGCGTAGAAGCGAAAATGCGAAGATGCGGAATTATGTAAATGCGAAAAAACGTAGATGAGTAGATGCGAAAATAAAAAAATAAGATATATTCTAATTGATGCATGATTCAATTACGCATATACACATATACGCATTTACCCATCTACGATTATAAAATATAAAGGAGGATATAAAATGAGATCAGATTTAATGAAAAAGGGTAAAGAAAGAGCGCCTCATAGATCGTTATTTAAAGCCACAGGCTTAACTGATGATGAATTAAATAGACCAATAATTGGCATTGCAAATTCTTATACAGAAGCAATTCCTGGACATTTTCATCTTGATAAACTTGTTGAAGCTGTAAAAGCTGGAATTAGGATGGCTGGTGGGACGCCAGTTGAATTTAATACCATTGGTATTTGTGATGGAATTGCAATGGGACATACTGGAATGAAATATTCATTGGGTTCAAGAGAGTTAATTGCAGATTCTGTAGAGGTAATGGCAAGTGCTTATGCTTTTGATGGATTAGTATTAATGCCAAACTGTGATAAAATTATTCCAGGAATGATAATGGGTGCTGCAAGAGTTAACATTCCAACAATTTTAATTAGTGGTGGTCCAATGCTTGCTGGCAACTATAAAGGAAAGGGCGTGGATTTAATTACTGTATTTGAATGTATTGGAAAAGTTGCGAAGGGAGAAATTACTGAAAATGAATTACTTGAAATTGAAGCATGTGCATGTCCTGGAGCAGGTTCATGTAGTGGAATGTTTACTGCAAATTCAATGAACTGTTTAAGTGAGGTTCTTGGAATTGCACTTCCAGGTAATGGTACAATTCCAGCAGTATATGCTGAAAGATTGAGACTTGCAAAAATAGCTGGTCAAAAGATTTTAGAATTAATAGAAAAAGATATTAAACCATCTGATATATTAACCCTTGAAGCTTTTAAAAATGCAATTATTGTTGATATGGCTTTTGGAGGATCAACAAATACATGTCTTCATCTTCCAGCTATTGCTCATGAAGTAGGAATTAATTTAGAGTTAAAATATTTTGATGAGCTTTCTGAAAAAACTCCTCATTTATGCTTAATGAGCCCAGCTGGTCCAAATCATCTTGAAGATTTATACAAAGCTGGCGGTGTAATGGCTATAATGAAAAGACTTGAACCACTTGGAATAATAAACAATGACTGCTTAACAGTAACTGGAAGTACAATTTATGAAAGTTATAAAAATGCAGAGATTTATGATGAGGAAGTTATAAGACCATTAGACAATCCTCATCACAAAACAGGTGGATTAACTGTGTTATATGGAAATCTTGCACCTGATGGCTCTGTTGTTAAAAGTGCAGGAGTTGATGAAAGTATGCTAAAACATGAAGGTCCTGCAAGAATTTTTAATTCTGAGGAAGAAGCTCTTGATGCTATTTTAAATCACAAAATTAATAAAGGAGATGTAATTGTAATAAGATATGAAGGACCTAAAGGTGGACCTGGAATGAGAGAGATGCTTGCACCAACATCTGCTATTGCTGGAGTTGGTCTTGATAAAGATGTTGCTTTAATTACTGATGGTAGATTTTCAGGTGGTACAAGGGGAGCAGCAATAGGTCATGTGTCTCCAGAAGCTGCTGTTGGTGGACCAATTGGACTTTTAAAAGAAGGAGATATTATTGAAATTGATATTCCAAATAAAAAGTTAAATGTAAAGTTAAGTGATGAAGAACTTGAAAAAAGAAGAAAAGAATGGAAAGCACCTGAGCCAAAGATTAAAAAAGGTTACATGTATAGATATGCTCAAAGAGTAAAATCTGCAAATACAGGAGCAATTTTAGAATAATTAAATAAGGCTGAAGGTGGAAGGTGTCAGCAAAGAACTTAAAATTTTAGGTGCTCTATGGAGCTGAAGTTTGGAGACAATTATGTTATTTGATATTAGTTAGATGTTAGTTGAGGTTAATTAATGTGAACAATGAACTGTGAATAGTGAATAGAAAGAAGCTAACACTATCACTAACACCAACACTAAAATAAAGGAAGGATTTTATGATTTTAGCTGGATATGAATGCACAGGGTGTTTTGTGCATCAAATCAATAAAGTTATATCAATTGCATGCAAAGATTTTAAAGAAAATGAAAAAATTGAAATATTTAAAAAAGCAATAAGATTTTTATCTGAAGTAGATTTTAATGAAACTCCTCCTGAAATAGCAAGGAAACTTTACAATTTTTTGTATAAAATTACTCAAAATGTGGATCCTTTTGAGAAAATAAAAGATGAAACAAATAAGATAGCAGAAAATTATGTTAAAAATTTAAGATTAGAAGATATTGATTTACATGACTGTATAAAATATGCAGTGGCTGGTAATGTAATTGATTTTGGAATTGCAGGGAATGAATTTGATGTAGAAAAGATAAGAAATTTTAATCTCCAGATTGACCATTTTAATGAATTTTATACTTTATTAAAAAAGTCTAAAAATCTTCTTTATCTTGTAGATAATTCTGGTGAAATAATTTTTGATAAAATACTTTTAAAAAAGATAAAGTTTGAATTTCCAGAAATAAAGATTATAGTTGCAGGAAGAGAGTCAAATATCATTAATGACATCACATATAAAGATTTAATAAATCTTGGATTTAATTTAGAATTTAATGTAATTTCTACTGGCTATTCTGGGGCGGGTGTATATTTAGATAAATGTTCAGATAATTTTAAAAATATATTTTTTTCATCAGATGTTATAATTTCAAAAGGGCAGGGTAATTTTGAAACACTTTATGGAGAAAAATCTGTAAATATTTTTTTTGCATTAAAAATAAAATGCAATCATGTTTCAAATAAAACAAAAATTCCTAAAGGGAGTAATGTTTTTATTTTTAATAAAGTCTCATGATAAAAATTAAAAATTTAAAAAAATCCTTTGGTAAACAGCAGGTTTTAAAGGGGATTAATTTAGAGGTAAAAGAAGGTAAAATTACCTTTATCATTGGGAAAAGTGGAAGTGGGAAAAGTGTTCTTTTAAAACATATCTTAGGCTTAATTAAGCCTGATGAAGGAGAAATAATTATTGATGGCAAAGATATTACAAAAATTAATTTAAAAGAGTTAAATAATGTAAGAAAAAAATTTGGAGTTTTATTTCAGAATGTTGCTCTTTTTGATTCTATGAATGTTTTTGAAAATATAGCTTTTCCTCTTGTTGAACATACAAAATTGTCAAAAAAAGAAATAAAAGAGAAAGTAACCGAAATACTTAAAATGGTTGAACTTGAAGGAGTTGAAGAAAAGATGCCATCTGAATTAAGTGGTGGAATGCAGAAAAGAGTGGGACTTGCAAGAGCAATAATATTAGAACCTAAAATATTAATTTTTGATGAACCAACTACTGGGCTTGACCCTGTGAT
>JALVYZ010000306.1 GCA_027037705.1 bacterium
CCAGAAAAAATTGGATATGGTTTTGGAAAATACAAGTTTGCTGATAGGCCAAACTGTTCAAGAATTATAATTGGTGAAAAACTTGAAAACCAAGACTCTAATTCAAAAATTATTGAGATAAATTTTAATATTGATGATATGACAGGTGAAGAGATAGGATATTTTATTAAAGAAATTGTTAAAAAGGATATTTTAGATATTTCAATTATCCCAACCCTTACAAAAAAGAATAGACCTGGCTATTTAGTTATGATTTTGGTAAAAGAATTGAAAGAAGATTTATTAAAATTTATTTTTTCAAATACCACAACTTCAGGAATAAGATTTTCTGAAAAAGATAGAATAATCCTTGATAGATATTATGAAGGAAATAAAAAGATTTTTAAAAGTGAAAAATTAAAAATAAAAAAATGGAAATTAGAGTTTGATAAAATTTAAAATAGGGGTGAGAAGATGATTATTGATCCAGATTTTAATTATTTGAGAGAATTAATATTTCAACAAAAGAATGTTATAAAAACTGAATTTAATAATCCTGATGCAATTACAAAAGTTAAAGCAAGGAGTGCTAAAAATACTTATGTTGTAACAGATCAACCATCAGATTTTGATGTTCAAACAATTCCCATGAAAGAAGGGGAAAGAATAGAAA
Organism: bacterium; assembly: GCA_027037705.1. Lineage (GTDB taxonomy): Bacteria > DYJV01 > DYJV01 > DYJV01 > JALVYZ01 > JALVYZ01. The sequence continues at coordinate 653 of JALVYZ010000306.1, forward strand.
AACTTCAGGAAGAATTTATAAAGAATCATGAGATGATAATTATAAATGGATATATTGGGTACGATCCAATGGTTAGGGTGCCAGCACAACTAATGGTTCAAAAAGAGTATGCAAATGTTGCAGCTATGCAAAAGACTCTATATTTTGAACCTGAGGATAACGATTTTAAACCTTTATTCAGGATTATTATGACTCCAGACTTAGAGATTGATGGTTATAATGATAAAAGAGTAATTGCAGTGTATCTTGATTCTTATACTACAAGAGTAATAAATTCAGATTATTTTGGAGAGTCAAAAAAAGGTGGCCTTAGGATGTGGAATAAATATATTTATGATAAAGGTGGACTTGCTTTACATGCAGGCTGTAAAATCGTTCCAACAGAAAGAGGAGAAAAGTCTTTTTTAATTATTGGTTTATCAGGAACTGGAAAAACAACAACAACTTTTACTGACCAGAATGGCTCTCAACCAGTACAGGATGATTTTGTTGCATTAATGCCTGATGGAAAGGCCTATGGAACAGAAAGAGGTTGTTTTGCAAAAACTTATGGATTAACTAAAGAAAATGAGCCTGTTATTTACAATGCAGTTACTAAAGAGACATCATATCTTGAAAATGTAACAGTTGATGAGAATGGAAAAGTTGATTTTTTTGGTAAAGTGCACAGTGAAAATGGAAGAGCTGTTTTTTCAATGAATGATATTCCAAATGCAAAGCTTGTTCCCGTTTTAGATTCAGCAGATTTTCTTTTAATTTTAAATAGAAATGAAAATATAATTCCAGCTGTTGCAAAATTGACAAGAGAGCAAGCTGTTGCATATTTTATGCTTGGAGAGACAACTGGAACAAGTGCTGGAGGTAAAGCAGAAGAAGGAAAATTTTTGAGAATTCCAGGAACAAATCCTTTTTTCCCAATAAGACAGGGACTTCAGGGAAATAGATTAAATGATTTATTGAAAAAAATTCCAATGGAAGTTTATATAATGAATACAGGGAGAGTTGGTGGAAAAGAAGATGTGCCAGGAAGCAAAAAAGTAAAAATAGCTCATTCTTCTGCAATTGTTAAAGGAATTGCTGAAGGAACTATAAAATGGATTAAAGATGAGGATTTTGGTTATGAAGTTGCAGAATTTGTTCCAGGGATTTTAGAGGAAGATAAAGATATTCTTCAGCCTAAGCTTTTATATAAAAAGCAAAACAGACTTGATGAGTATTATGAAATAGTTAAAAGACTTAAAAAAGAAAGAGTGGAACATTTAAAAAAATATAGAGATTTAGATGAAAATATTATCAAGGTCTTTCATTAATGAAAAATTATTTTGGTAAAGTTTTTCAAAAAAATAATACTCTATATGTAAATTACAAAGTTAGAAATCATCAAATAGATTCGTATGGTCATGTAAATAATGCTTCTTATTTACTTTATCTTGAAGATGCGCGAAGTGATTTTTTTGAATTTTTAGGATATAGTTTAAGCAAATTAAGTGAAATGAATCTTCTTTTTTTTATTTCCGAAATAAAGATTAAATATTTAAAACCTTTATTTCTTGATGATGTTATAACTGTTACAGGAAATTTTGTAAATATTGGAAAGGTTAAAGCTACATGGTTACAAAAGATATTTAAAAATAATGAAATTTGTGGAGAAGCTTATGTAACAGGTGCCTTTTTAGATAAAAATGGAAAAATAATAAAAATTCCTGATTTTATAAAAGAAAAGATGAATTTAATTGCTGGTTAAAATTGGTTTCAAGAAAATCAATAATTCAGAAATTAAAAAATTCTAAAAAATTAATAGCTGCAGTTTATCCTATATATTATCCAAAAGAATTATTTAAAGCATTTGATGTTCATCCTTTTGAAGTTTGGGGGCCACCAGCTATTTCAGATAAAAGTGGAAGTGCTCATTTGCAATCTTATATTTGTTCTATAGTTAAAAATGGTTTATCTTTCTTACTTGAT
>JALVYZ010000307.1 GCA_027037705.1 bacterium
CCAAAAAGGCCGCGCCGTGGGCTTCGGAAGAGTTCCGAACATGGCCGCGTGCGCCGGGTTACGAAACGCCTTTCCGCGTCCGCCTCACTTTCCCCATCCTGCTGGCGGGCATTGACCCCCAGGCCGAAGCCCAATTGGTGGGCCTGAAGGCCGCGCTGGTGGAAGGGGATTACCTGCGCGCCGACCTGCCCTTCTGCCGTTATGCCCCGGTCACGCCGGAGGAAGACCCGCGCCGTCGGAACATTCCCGGCGCTTACGGCACGCCCGTTTTCTTCATCCCGGTGATCGCCCGCGCCGACTTCCCCTTCCGCCTGCAGGGCACGCTGGAAGCCGAGCGCCTGCAGACGCCCGAGGGGATGCAGGCGGTGCTGGACACCCTCGCCCGTGACGGCACGGCCCCGCTCTTGCGCCTGCCCGTAGCAGAGACCCTGCCGCCTTGGACGGTGGACGGTCAGGCTTTTTATCAGCATTTGCTCACGGCCTACGCCCATGAAGGGCGGCTCATCAAAAAGTGGTTTTTGCAGGGACTTTGCCGCCCGCCGCTGAACGACCTGCCCCCTGAAGCCCGCGCCGCGCTCCAAAAGGAAGGCGCTGGCCCGCACCCGTGGGGGATGGGCGAACCCCTGTGGCCTTTGCCCGCGCCCGTGGCGTTCACTTCGCACGGCGAAACGCTGACGGCGCGCCCTTACCCCGAAGCGCAGGGCGTGGCCGCGCAGGCTCTCAATCCCTTGGACGAGCCCACCTATCGGGCGGCGCCGCAGGCGGCAATGGCGCGGGTGAGCGTGCTGGTGCTGGGCACGTACGATGCTTCCCGGCTGGGGTTGCAGCAAGAGGCGCTCACCGCGGTGCCGCTGGAAACCTACGCACCCGCGGCCGCGCAGGTCGTGGCCGACGCCCAGGGCAAGCCTTTCCCGCAGCCGCGGCGCCTGCTCCCCGGCCTTTCGCCGCTGGGCTACCTGCAATCGCCGCCCACCTTGCTGACCACCTTGGACGCCGCCTGCGCCATCTTGGGCGAGCCGTGCATCTCGGCCATCCGGGTGCGGGTGCAGGGCGCGCAGCATTATTCCCGCGAGGCCCAACAGCGGCTGGAGGCCGTGGCCGCGGAAATCGTGCGCCAGACCGGCCTGGAGGTGGACATCGTCACCGGCTCGTCGCCGCGGGAGGTGCGGGTTTTCCTGCCCGGCGAGGGCAAACAGCCCGATGTGTTCATCGCCGAGCCGTGGGTGCAAAAGGGGGTGCATCTGCGCATTCATCGTCAGGTGCAGCGGGGGAACCGCGAGTTGCTGGGCCTGCTCGTGCTCTTGGCGTTGCTCTACACTTTCAACGCCAGCGCGATGTGGGTGGCGCAGCGCCGGCGCACGTGGGCGGTGCTGCGCGCGGTGGGCTGGCGGCGGCGGAACGTGCTGGTCTACCTGTTGAGCGTGGCGGTGACGGTGGGGCTGCTGGCCGCGGCCGCGGGCGTGCTTTTGGGCTGGGGCTTGCGGGCCTGGCTGCGTCTGAGCGCTCTTACCTGGCTGGAAACCTTGGGCATTGTGCCTCTGAGCCTGGCGCTGGTGGTGCTGGGTATGCTCGGCCCCGCCTGGCGCACCAGCCGTTTGAGCGTGATATCGGTGCTGCGTGAAACGGCCGACCCCGTGCTTTCGCCCTTAGCGGCCCGGGCGTTGGGCTTGTGGGCGCGGCACAAGCAGGCGTTTTTGGCCGCGGCGGGCATCGCGGCAGGGGCCACGGGGCTGACCACCGTGCTCTTGGGCGGCTGGCGGGGCCTGCGCGGCTATCTGCAACTCACCTTTCTGGGTCAATACCTGCTGGTGCGCGTGGTCGGGTATCACATCATCATGGTCGCCACTGCGTTGTTGCTGAGCGCCCTGGCCGTGGCCGACGGCGTGCTCATGCTGCTGGCCGAGCACCGCTACCTGAACGGGCTGTTCCCGGCCTTGGGCTGGCGGCCGCGGCAGGTGATGGCCTTCTGGCTGCGGGAGGCGGTGCGCATCGGGGTGAGCGGCGGCGTGGTCGGCGGCTTGCTGGGCGCGGCGCTGCTGCGGAGCGGCGGCGTGGGCTGGGCCGCCTGCGGCGTGGCTTTCGTCGCCGGCCTCGGCCTTGCCGTGCTCGTGGCCCTGCTGGCGGCGTGGCTGCCTGCCCGCCGCGCCGCGCGCATCCCCCCGGCGCAGGTGTTGCGTGGAGAGTAATCGCGAATGGCGAATTGCGAGTAGCGAATTGCGAGTGGCGAATTGCGGGTGGAGGAGAGGAACACAGAAGACACAGAGGAGGCACAGAGGGCACAGAAAAAACTTTCTTGGCGCTCTTTGCTTCCTTGACGTTATTGGCGATAAGCCACTTCTGTGTTTTCTCGGCCAATTCGGGAGCATCCGAAGTAACCAGGTAGCCAAGTAACGAATCAGGAGAAAACATGCTCGGCTTTCGGCTCTTTTCCCGCCATCGGCTACGCCTGCTTTTCCTCTTCGTGGGCATCGTCCTCGTGGGGGCGGCCTGGCTGACCTTCACGGCGCTGGCCGAGACGGTTACCACGAAGGTGGATCGGGATCTGGCGCGGCATTGGCGCACGTCCTACGATTTGCTGGTGCGGGCGCCGGATAGCGTGCTGCCGGTGGAAAAGGA
>JALVYZ010000308.1 GCA_027037705.1 bacterium
CTCCACTTTCTACCAAATTTGCACACTTTAATGATCACGCGAAATGGTATAATAGAGAAATGAAATATCTATGATCCGTCGGTCTTCAATTCCTTCTAGAAAATATATAATATCCGCTATGAGAATAATATGAGATTCTACATCAGCGCGCTATTGTCGAGTCAGGTCTGTGTGGAGAAGATATCGTTTCTATTTAGCTTTCACTAACAGCTGAGTAAAGTTTCGAAAGGTAGGGCAAAGTTGTGTTCAACATCGGTATATTATCACATATTTGCGAAATATGCTAAATTGATCAGCCGGTCGTTGTCAAATTAAACGAATCACTTTAGATGAATCATTACTGGTGGATTTTTTTTATCTACGATGAAAAGGACTTCGTGCACTCTATCGAATCTGGGCCGTTCTGAATTAATTACCCTTCGTCATAGAGTTCGCTATAAAGATTTCGAAAATAACTATTTGTTTTTGTAAGCGAGAGACAGAAATGGCAATTCAGCTCCAAACCTTCCACCATCCCTTCAAATATCCTTGAGAAAAAGAAGACCGTAAACCTTGTATGAAATTCTACTGGAAAAAACCAGTAGCCGCTGCAACATAACATTAAGTAAATACTGACATTGTATGCCGGTTTCCGTAGTGTAGTGGTTATCACGCTCGCCTCACACGCGAGAGGTCCTGGGTTCGAGCCCCAGCGGGAACAACGCGTTATGCTTTTGGCGAAATTCAGGCCAATTATTCACACTTCGCTCAACTGAAGTGACGTTCTTTGTACGCTATTTTCGCACGCTGATTTTCATACTTAGAAGGTCTGTCTTGTGAAGCACTATAAAATTACACTCTTTAGACGGAGCGAGCTTTTGCTCTTGTTGTAACCGATTCACTTACCTACCAGAATGGCGTTTTTATTGATTGGATTGCGAATAAAACAGACGAGAAAGAATCAAGTTGCCATCCGATACGTTGCGTGAATTTCTTTTTATATTTTAAATACATCTGCAATATCCCTTTTCATCGAAAACTGCAAGAGGTGTTCGAGAAATCACCCTTTCCTCTAATTTGCCAATCCGTTGTCATTGTCGTTTCCGTAGTGTAGTGGTTATCACGCTCGCCTAACACGCGAGAGGTCCTGGGTTCGAGCCCCAGCGGAAACAAGGGAATATTTTTTTCGTTTGGAAACTTTGCTCAAAATACATATCTCTTTGTCATCTCACTTTCGTGATCCATAAATTTTCATGGCCATTCAAATTACCAACATGCTTCCCTATGAAAGTAACATGAATGAACATCTGAACGATAAGGTAGCGTGACATTTCCTGGTTTGGTACGAAGGAAGAAACGGTAGCTAATCTTTATGATAGCCATCGAAAGTTCACAAAGCAAAATTGGTATTATTATTTATATTTTCATCGTTAAGAAATTATCATCTACTCATTACCGGTCGTGTAAAAGGGCTAGTTTTCTGCAACCAGTTTTCCTTTCAAACGAAGTGGATTAAAAGTTACTTTTCGTAGCATGGCAATCTAATGGCACCCAGGCGCAGTTCAGTATACACAGGTGCACGAGAAAAGTACGATACTCGACTGATCTGGTCGAATGCCTGCCGTTTATCCCTCCACTTTCTACCAAATTTGCACACTTTAATGATCACGCGAAATGGTATAATAGAGAAATGAAATATCTATGATCCGCCGGTCTTCAATTCCTTCTAGAAAATATATAATATCCGCTATGAGAATAATATGAGATTCTACATCAGCGCGCTATTGTCGAGTCAGGTCTGTGTGGAGAAGATATCGTTTCTATTTAGCTTTCACTAACAGCTGAGTAAAGTTTCGAAAGGTAGGGCAAAGTTGTGTTCAACATCGGTATATTATCACATATTTGCGAAATATGCTAAATTGATCAGCCGGTCGTTGTCAAATTAAACGAATCACTTTAGATGAATCATTACTGGTGGATTTTTTTTATCTACGATGAAAAGGACTTCGTGCACTCTATCGAATCTGGGCCGTTCTGAATTAATTACCCTTCGTCATAGAGTTCGCTATAAAGATTTCGAAAATAACTATTTGTTTTTGTAAGCGAGAGACAGAAATGGCAATTCAGCTCCAAACCTTCCACCATCCCTTCAAATATCCTTGAGAAAAAGAAGACCGTAAACCTTGTATGAAATTCTACTGGAAAAAACCAGTAGCCGCTGCAACATAACATTAAGTAAATACTGACATTGTATGCCGGTTTCCGTAGTGTAGTGGTTATCACGCTCGCCTCACACGCGAGAGGTCCTGGGTTCGAGCCCCAGCGGGAACAACGCGTTATGCTTTTGGCGAAATTCAGGCCAATTATTCACACTTCGCTCAACTGAAGTGACGTTCTTTGTACGCTATTTTCGCACGCTGATTTTCATACTTAGAAGGTCTGTCTTGTGAAGCACTATAAAATTACACTCTTTAGACGGAGCGAGCTTTTGCTCTTGTTGTAACCGATTCACTTACCTACCAGAATGGCGTTTTTATTGATTGGATTGCGAATAAAACAGACGAGAAAGAATCAAGTTGCCATCCGATACGTTGCGTGAATTTCTTTTTATATTTTAAATACATCTGCAAT
>JALVYZ010000309.1:0-188 GCA_027037705.1 bacterium
ACTTTTTTAATCCCAGCAAATGGAACTTGCCATAAGTGGTCTAATCCCCAAATAGTTTGAAAATATCTCAAAATTCCTGGAAATGTATATGTTTGTCTATAAGCATAGTAAACAAGAATTCTTAAAATTATTCCATTTATATATGGGGATATCAATATTCTTGTTCTTAAATTAAAAACCAATTTTTC
>JALVYZ010000309.1:198-2606 GCA_027037705.1 bacterium
TTTTAATAATTTTTTCATCCCGACAAATGGAACCTGCCAAAAGTGGTCTAATCCCCAAATGGTTTGTAAATATCTTAGAAATCCAGGGGATGTATATGTTTTCCTAAAAGAGTAATATACAAGAATTCTTAAAAACATTCCATTTATATATGGGGATATCAATATTCTTGTTCTTAAATTAAAAACCAATTTTTCCCAAAAAGAAACTTTATAATTTTTTAAATTACTTATTACATATTCAGGGATAGGAGCATCAAATTCTTTTTTAAGATAACTTAATCCTTTAAGAACTGGTAATACAACCTGTAATCTTTTTGATTGTTCAATTAAATAATCCCATTCTATATTGTGAAATGTATTTTCAAAAATCAACATAGAATCTGAGATCCATCTAATTGGAGAGATAGAATTCCAACCGAGACCGTGGACTATAATATGAATAAGATTATCTGTATCATCAATCACTCTAACAGAGACTCCATTTAAGTTTTTTACTTTTGATCTTTTCCAAAATTCATTTTCATGAATTCCCCATTTACAATACATAAGAGAATGAAGATGAACATCAATAAATTTCCCTTTATCATTCCTAAAAGAAACTTCATTGGTAAATTCATGTAATTTGTAATCAATACCATCTTTTGGCTTCCATCCCATTTTTTTGATTATTGATAGTGCCTTAGAAAAATCTTCAGGTTTAATTAAAATATCAACATCATCCATAGGTCTTAAAGCAGCATCAAGTTCAAGTGATAGTATTAATCCCAAACCTTTAAATATAAGTACTTCTATCCCTTCTTTGTTCAAAGCTTGAATAATTGGTGTTATACTTGCAATAAGAAGACGATTCCTTGCCCAATAATGCCTGTATACTCCTTTATATCTGGATAAAATAGAATCTTTGACATTATGATTTAAAAGATTTTGATATAAAAGAGGAATTAATCGTAAAGATCCCGCATCAATTAGATCAAGATCTTCTTCTTTCCATTTCTGCCAGGATTTTAATCCTATATCTCCTTTAAAAAGGGCAGCTCTTAGCAGGAGCAATTGTTTATTTGTAGGCCAGCAACTTTTTTGATTCATGTTCATTACTTTATATGAAAATTTTCTAATTACTTCTTTTGTCTACGTCTATCAAGAATTGATTTAACAATTGTTGTATAATGATTTATTCCTGTTAAAGCTTGTTTAGTCATATTTGTTCTATGAATCCTTCTTTTAGCCAATATATTAGGCAATATAATAGACTTTAGGCCAAGATCTATTGCACGACTATACCACTCAATAAATTCGCCAACTTGATAATTATAGGAGAAAAAACCTACCTTTAAAAAAGCTTCTTTTTTTATAAATAAAGTATCTCTTGAATATCCAGGAAGGATTTTTTTATATTTTAAGACTTTATTTTTTTCTTTTTCGTTTAATTCTGGACATAAAAATTGTTCAATATAACCAAAAACCATATCAACATTATTAGAACATATAGCTTCAAATTGAACTTCAAGTTTTTCTTTCACCCATAAATCATCAGCATCTAAAAAAGCTAAATATTTTCCTTTAGCATGTTTAATTCCAACATTTAATGTATCACTAACACCAGAATGTTCTTTAAAAATAGGAATAACTTGACTTTTATATAAATTAATAACTTTTCTTGTTTGATCTGTAGAGCCATCATCAACAACAATAATTTCCGTAGGAGGAATTGTTTGCTCAAGCACACTATTAATAGCATATTGAAGATAATTTTCGCAATTATATACAGGAATAATAACACTTACATCAATTATTTTCATCTTTTTTTTCCTTTACCAAGTTTTATATATAATTTGTGATACTGTTCAATAAAACTATCCATTGAGAAATTGGAAATAGCATGTTCTCTTGCTTTCTGACCAAATTTTATTGCTTGTTGAGGGTTAGATAATAGGTAATGTAGATTATCTACTAATCCATTAACATCATCCTTTTCAAAAAGCATACCTGTAACGCCATCTTCAATAATTTCTTTTAACCCCCCAACACGAGTAGCAATTACTGGACGTTTAAGCAGAGCTGCTTCAATAGCAACAAGCCCAAAAGGCTCTTCCCAACGAGATGGGACAACAATAATTTCAGATTTATTTATTAAATTAAATATCTTATCTGGCTCCACCCATCCTAAAAATTGAATTCTATCTAACAGTCCATACTCTGATGCTATTTCTTCTAACTCTTTTCGTATAGGTCCATCACCTGCAAAAATTAAATTAACGTTTGAATATACTTTATTTATTTCTTTAAAAGCTTTTAACATTATATCAAATCCTTTTTCTTTAACCATTCGTCCAATACAAAGAATATTGGGTTTTGAAAAATCTAAATCTGTAGGATTTATTAAAGGCAAAGGTACTCCATTATAAATT
>JALVYZ010000310.1 GCA_027037705.1 bacterium
CCAGAGGGAGCAATCCCAAAAGATGGACCTTCAGCAGGAGTTACTATTGCAGCTTCGCTTATATCTGCTTTAACAAATATTCCTATAAAAAAAGATATTGCTATGACAGGAGAAATAACTTTAAGAGGTGATATTTTACCAGTTGGAGGGTTAAAACAGAAATTATTAGCAGCTAAACGATCAGGGATAAAAAAAGTTATTTTACCTGAAAAAAATTTAAAAGACCTTGAAGAAATACAAGAAATAATTCTCCAAGGTCTTGAAATAATACCTGTAAAAAAAATGGATGAAGTTATTGTGGAAGCTTTAAAAATATCTGAACCGTATAAACAACATTTAATCCAAGAATTATCATCATACAAAAATTTACAAACATTAAGGCAGATTAAAAGAGAAAATTATTTCCCTTCTAAGATCCAAACACATTAAGATTCAATAACCTTTTTTATTAAATCTTCAAGATAATCTTTTGGGACTAATCCCACAGATTGTTCTACAACTTGACCATTTTTAAAAAATAAAATTGTTGGAATTCCTTTTATTCCATACTGCATAGCTGTTTTTTGATTTTCATCAACATTTAACTTACAAATTTTAATTTTATCACTATAAGCCTCTGCAATTTCATCAATAATTGGTGCAAGAGCTAAGCAAGGACCACACCAAGATGCCCAGAAATCAACCATTACAGGTTTATCAGATTCTATTACCTCTTTTTGAAAATTATCATCAGAAATATGTAATACTTTTTCACTCATTTTTACCTCCTGTTATCTTTTATAAAATAAAAAACCTAAAAAAGCACCAATTATCCCTATCATCCAGATAGGTAATTTGGCAATGCCTCAACAGGAATTTACCTTTTTTTGAATAAATCCGTAAAATGCACCAAGAATAAATCCTGCTAAAATATAAATTATTAATTTTATATTAAAACCTCCTATCAACAATAAAATCAGCTAAATTACACATTATTTCTGTTGCATTGGATAATTTTATTTTTTTTATCTCTTCTTTTGCCTTTTTTACATATTCTTTTGCATATTTTAAAGTGACTTTAATTCCATTATTCTCAATTACAAAATTTCTAATTATTTCTATCTCATCATCTGTTAATTCATCTTTATAGAAAATTTCTTTTATTTTTTCAGAATTTTTATTTTTAAGAGCTGAAATTAAAGGTAAAGTAACTTTTCCTTCTCTAATATCAATTCCAATCTTTTTCCCTAATTCTTCATTTGTACTTATATAGTCTAATGCATCGTCCACTAATTGAAATGCAATTCCAATATTTTTTCCATAATTTTTAAAAACTAAAATTTCTTCTTTTTTAGCATTTGCCATTATTGGCCCAATTTGAGCCGCAGCTGATATTAATACTCCTGTTTTCTCTTCAATAATTTCAAAATATTCATTAATTGTGGTATTTAAATCGCCTGTTTTGACCAATTCATAAATTTCTCCTTGAGCTAATAGTCCAGTTACATTCGAGAGCAAATCAAGAATTTCTAAATTATTTGACTTTACCATTAAAATAAAAGCTTTTGCAAAAAGATAGTCTCCAACCAATACTGGAGCCTGATTTCCCCATAAAATATTAGCAGTTTCTTTTCCTCGTCTAAGTTCTGAATTATCAACAACATCATCGTGTAAAAGAGTTGCAGTATGTATAAATTCAATTGCTGTTGCAAGGTCATATATAACAGGGTTATCAATTTTATAATGTTTACAAGACAGGATTGTTAAAGTTGGTCTTAATCTTTTACCACCGCTTCCAAAAATATGTTTCCCAATTTCTTTAATTAAGCCAATTTTATTTTCTAAGTTTTTATAAATTAAATTTTCAACAATATCTAAATCTTTTTGTATTGGTTCTAATATATCTTTTAAGTTCATCGTAAAAAATATACATTAAAAATGAATGCATGTAAAGATAAATTTTAATCCAACAATGAGTAAAAGAATTGCAAATATTCTTCTCAATAAAGTTTTATTAATTTTTTTGGCACAATTTAAACCAACTTTTGTAAAAATCATACTAAAAGCTGAACATATAATAATAACATACAAATTTAAATAACCAATATATGGGAAATGTATCCCAAATTTCTTAATCCCATCAACTGTATATCCCATAACGCCACCAAATGTATTGAAAGGGATTAAAGAAACTGAGAAACCCTGAGCATAAAGTATTGGTACTTTAAAGAAAGTTGTTAACAGTGGTACAACTATGACCCCACCACCTAATCCAAAAAATCCTGCGATAATACCAACAGATAAACCTATAATAAACAAAACATAAGTTGGGAGGTTAATAGATTTTTTTGTAAATGGTTTATCCTCAGGTTCCTTAGAAAAAATCATTCTAAAACATATTAAAATTAGGAAAATACTGAAAAGAAGCTTTAATGTTTTACTTGAAAAATGACTTCCTAATTTACCTCCAATAAATCCCCCAATTAAACAAAATGATGCTACTTTAATTGTATTGGAGATAGAGATTAAATTACTTTTATAATAATTGTAAAAATTCCTCAAAGAAGTGATGAATACAACACCATTACTTGATGCAAAAATTA
>JALVYZ010000311.1 GCA_027037705.1 bacterium
ACATTGAGTTTTTTAGGGCTTGGAGTTCCAATTACAAAACCATCACTTGGGACACTTATTTCAAATGGTTATCAGGTTCTTTTTAGCGGATACTGGTGGATGTCTGTTTTTCCAGGACTTGTATTGATGATTCTTGTTTTATCAATTAATGTTGTTGGAGATAGATTAAGAGATATTTTAAATCCAAAATTGAAAAGATGATACAGGTAAAAAATTTAAAAACATACTTTTTTACGAAAAAAGGCACAGTAAAAGCTGTTGATGGTGTTTCATTCAGTATAAAAGAAGGAGAAATACTTGGTATTGTAGGAGAATCAGGAGCTGGCAAATCTATTACCGGTTTTTCAATTATTAATTTAATAGATTATCCTGGAAAAATAGTTGATGGTGAGGTTATATTTGAAGGAGAAAATTTAGTGAAATTACCACAAAAAGAGCTTGAAAAGATAAGGGGAAATAAAATCTCTATGATTTTTCAAGACCCTCAAACATCTCTAAATCCTGTTTTGACAATTGAAAGACAACTAATTGAAACAATTTATTATCATAACAAAAATTTAACAAAGGATGAAATGCGTAATAGAGCAATTGAAGTTCTAAAAAAAGTTGGTATCCCTTCTCCAGAAAAGAGATTAAAAAATTATCCACATCAATTTTCTGGAGGAATGAAACAGAGAATTGTAATCTCAATGGCTTTAATTAATAATCCCAAACTTTTAATTGCTGATGAGCCAACAACTGCCCTTGATGTTACAATTCAGGCTCAGATATTAATTTTAATGAAAAAACTTTGCAGAGATTACAATTCCTCACTTATTTTAATAACACATGATATTGGAGTGGTTGCTCAACTTGCTGATAATATTGCTGTAATGTATGGTGGTAAAATTGTGGAATATGGGAAAAAAGAGGATATTTTGTACAATCCTCTTCATCCTTACACTAAGGGTTTAATTGAATGTCTACCTAAATATAATGAAGATAAAAAAAGATTGTATCAGATTAAAGGTGTAATGCCAAATTTATTAAATCTTCCAGAAGGATGTTATTTCCGTGATAGATGTCCAGAAGCAGATGAAAGATGCATTACTTATCCAGAAGAAAAAAAGATAGGAGATAGAAGGGTTTCGTGTCACAAGGTAACAATATAATCTTAAAAGTAGAAAATTTAAGTAAAATTTTTAAGATTAAAACTTCTTTATTTGAAAGAAAAAATCTCTATGCATTAAACAATATTTCAATTGAAATTGAAAAGGGAAAAACAGTTGCACTTGTTGGAGAAAGTGGATGTGGTAAAACAACCTTGGGAAAAACAATAATTGGACTTTATACTCCTGATTCTGGAAAAATTTTATTTAAAAATAGAGATATAACATTCCTTTCTCCACAGCAAAGAGGAAAAATTCAAAAAGATATTCAGATGATCTTTCAGGATCCGTATGCATCTTTAAATCCAAGAAAAAAAATTTTTACCATTCTTGAAACTCCTTTAAAAATTTTTACCAATTTAAGTAAAAAAGAAAGAATTAAAAAAGTTGAAGAAACATGTGGGAATGTTGGTTTTGATGTTTCATATTTAAACAGATATCCTCATCAATTTTCAGGAGGACAGAGACAGAGAATTGCAATTGCAAGAGCAATTATTTTAAATCCTTTATTTATTGTAGCAGATGAACCTGTATCTGCTCTTGATGTATCAATTCAGGCTCAGATTTTAAATTTATTAATGGACCTTCAGGAAAAACTTTCATTAACATACCTTTTTATCACACATGATATTAGTGTGGTAAAGCATATTAGCGATTATGTTGCTGTAATGTATCTTGGAGAGATTGTTGAATACTCTTTAAAAAGAGAGCTTTTTAAAAATCCCCTTCATCCTTACACAAAAATATTGTTTTCAGCAGTGCCTGATATTGAAAATCCAGTCTTAAATGAATCATTGTTAAAAGCAGGAGAGGTGTCAAGTCCAATTGACCTTCCAAAAGGTTGTTTCTTTGCTCCAAGGTGTCCATTAAAAGATGATAAATGTTTAAAAGAAAAACCAGAATTAATAAATGTTACAGAAAATCACAAAGTTAGATGTTTTAAAATTAAAAATTTATAGAAAATACTCTTCTTGGCCTTCCTTTTATTGGCTGTTCAATACCTATCTCTTTTGCATAATTATTTTCTAATAATTTATTTATTATCCTGCTTCCACTTCTTGTTGTAATGTTTAATTCTTTTGACAGCTCAAATATAGTTGTCCTGTTAGTTTGTTTTTTAAGTAAAAATGATTTTATCTTTGAAAGATTGGTTATACCAATTCCAGTATGTTTGGATATTTCCTTAAGATAACTATCAATTGAAATTGTATCAAAATTTACGCAATTAAATTTTGATATTGTAATTATTTTTCCAGACTCAGTTGCAATTGCAATATTTATCTTTTTTTCATCAAGTAATGGTAAAATATTTTTTGCATTGTGAAATGCTGATTGAGGATTCAGACCATACCCTATAGCAATCTTTAAATTAATTAAAAACTTTGAATATGCATTGTTAACAATTGGAAATATATTGTAGTTATTGGAATATTTTTCAATTAAATATCTTGTTGATATAAAATAGTAAGCATCTTCACCTTTTTCTATAAAAAAAGCTGAAATCTTTTCTTGAAAATTTAAAACATCATAATGAAAATCAAGTAAAAATTTCTGGAGATGAAATTCATTTTTATATTTTTTTAATAATTCTGAATAGTTTGATATTTTAATGATTCCAGCAGCAGGATATGAGCTCTTTGAATTGTAAAAATAATATTTTTTTATTAAATTTTCTATTCCTCTATGAATTGAAAAAAATGTATGATTTAAAAGGATTGCGTTAATTTTTTTACTCTTTAATTTGTCGTAAACACTGAATAAACAGGTAAATATTGTTGTTGAGCTATCTTGATTTTTATTTTCAATATGAAAATTTACAATATCATCTATTGAAATTTTATCACTTAAAGAAATAGAGTTTATTTTCTTCAATGTATGATTTAATTCTTGATAAATGTTTTTTATTACTTTTTCATCAATAGTATCAATACTAATCTTATCTGGAATGTTTTTTAATTTAAATAGTTCTGTAGTAAAACAAGTTTCATCAAATTCAAGGTATCCCATTGGGAATTCAATATTAAGAGCTTTTTTTGCTATCTGATATGGATACCTTCCAGTAAAAAGAAAACAATCAACATTTTTAATATTGTTTATTATTTCAGGGATATTATCTGCCCTATTATAAACATAAGGAAGTATCTCAACAGTTGGATTCTGTATTTTTTTTAAAATATTGTCTATTCTTCTCTTTACACCTAATAATGCTATTTTCATGATTATAATAAAAGATTTGATAACAGAGAGATTTTAAAAAGTCAATTAATTATATACACTTTTACTGCTATAAAAAAATCCAGAAAAAATTAAGAAAGAGAATCTGGGCCGTGCAGGAATCGAACCTGCAACCCTCTGATTAAGAGTCAGATGCTCTGCCAATTGAGCTAACGGCCCACTGGGAAGTAAATTAGCATTAATAAAATTTTTAGTCAAGTAATTTACAAATTCCAGTATATTATATTATTGGGAAATTCTTTTTCTAAAAACATTGATTTTACATCAATAAAAACTCCTTCTCCATCAAATAGATTATCTAACTTTTCAAAATCATTTTTAAAACAATCATGTTTAACAGCAACAATAATTGCATCAAATTTTTTATCTGGAATTTTATCTAAAATATTAACATTATAATATTTTTTAGAATCTTCTTTATTCGCATAAGGATCGTAAATGTCAGCTTTAATTTCAAGATCTTGTAATTCATTAAAGATATCTATTACTTTTGTATTTCTAACATCTGTACAGTTTTCTTTAAATGTAAAGCCAGCAATAAGGACACTACACTTTTTTACTTTTTTTGATAATTTTATCAATAATTTTACTGTTTTTTCAGCAATAAATTTACCCATATTATCATTAATCCTTCTTCCAGCTAAAATAACTTCTGGATGATATCCTAAAAGTTTTGCTTTATAAGTTAAATAATATGGATCAACTCCTATACAATGTCCACCAACCAGGCCTGGTTCAAATCTTAAAAAATTCCACTTAGTTGCAGCAGCATTAAGCACTTCTTTTGTATTAATCCCCATTTTGTCGAAAATCAATGCAAGTTCATTAATTAATGCAATATTTAAATCTCTTTGAGTATTTTCAATTACTTTTGCAGCTTCTGCAACTT
This sequence comes from bacterium, assembly GCA_027037705.1. Taxonomy (GTDB): domain Bacteria; phylum DYJV01; class DYJV01; order DYJV01; family JALVYZ01; genus JALVYZ01. Next base: position 4,273 of record JALVYZ010000311.1, read on the forward strand.
TTATACTTGAAGCCTTAAAAATTCCAGCTTCTATAATTGAACCATATAATCTCTCAAGTTTTCTTGTGGTTTCTTCATTTGAGCCACTTACAACTTTGACTATATTTTTTAATCTATGTTGTTTATCTCCTGGGTTTATTCTTTCTGGAGAATATCCACAAAAGAAATCAATATTAAATTTTAATCCACTCTCTTTTTCTAAAACTGGAACACACACCTCTTCTGTACAACCTGGGAAAACTGTTGACTCATAAACAACTATATCATTTTTCTTTAAAACAGAGCCAACTATCTTTGTAGCATTTATTACAAAATTTAAATCTGGATTATTTGCTTCATCAATAGGAGTTGGAACTGTAATAATAAAAATATTTGCATTCTTTATATCCTGTATATTATTTGTAAATTTCAAAAATTTAGATTTTTTCAATTCTTCCTTGCTAACTTCGTGAGTTATATCAATGTAATCTTTTAATTGATTAATTCTAATTTCATTTATGTCAAATCCAATTGTTTCATACTTCTCCCCAAAAGCAACTGCAAGAGGAAGACCAACATATCCCAATCCAATTACTGCTATTTTATCCTTCATTTTATTCCATCCTTTTTAAAATTTTATTAAAATTATATTTTAATATCACCAATTATCACCAATATAAATTATATTGAAATATAAGTGTTATCTTGTTATATCCTCAAATATGAAGTTAATCAATTCTCTTTTTATTATATTAATTATTTTATTACTATTTTATACAAAACCATATAAATATAATGATTGGAAAATATATCAAAATAAATGGAAAATTTCAAAAATAAAAATACTTAAAAAGGAAATTTATAATACAGATAATAACACATTAAAAAAAAACTTACTCAAAAAATTAGAAAAAATAAAAAAATATAAAATAAAACTGAGATCAATTTATGTAAAAAAATGGAAAAGAGAAGAGTTTTGTATAACCTGTCATATTGGAATAAAATCAATTAGCTCATCTCATCCAAATGAAATTTTTGGTTGTGTCATATGCCATGGCGGTGATCCTTTAGCTATTACAGTAAAAGATGCACATAAAGGATTGATTGGCAAAGAAAATCCTGCAGACTTAAAATATGCAGAAAAATCTTGCGGACAAATTGCTCCTGATGGGACGAAATGTCATCCAGATATTGTTAAAAGAGTTAAAACATCTTTAATGTATTCTATGATAGGAGTTATAACATCTTTAAGATACCAGTGGCATGCCCAAAATGATAAAAAACCTCATTTTGCCACTCATGATATTTCTGATCTTTATGGAAATAGATACTTAGAGATAAAAAATAAACATTTTGCTGATAGATATTTTAGAAAAATGTGTGCAATGTGCCATATTGGGGTTAAAAATCCTTTCTCTACAAGCAATCACTCTTCAGGTTGCGGTGCTTGCCATGTTATATATGAAAATAACAGTCACTATAAAGGAGAAGATCCAACAATTAACAAATCAGAACATGGTCATCCGCCATTCCATACTTTAACAGCTAACATTCCAACCTCTCAATGTGTAAAATGCCATAATAGAAGCAGTAGATATGGTTTATCTTATGAAGGTCAAGCTGAAAACGATTTTTATCCTGTTCCACTACATAATGGTGAATTTTCAAAAAATTATTTACTTGGAAATAGATATTTTTACCAATTTCAAAGTGATATTCATTTTAAAAATGGAATGGATTGTATAGATTGTCACACTTCAAAAGGAATTATGGGAGATGGAAAAATTTATTCAAGAATGTTTGAACAAACAAAAGTTAAATGTGAAGATTGCCATGGGACATACAATAGTAAGCCGAAAATTTATGAAATTAAATATCTTGACGATCCTTTACTTGAGATTAGTTTATATAATCTAAAATTAGGAGATAAAATTGTAAAAACTACAAAAGATGACTTTTTATGGAATATTAAATTTGATGGAAAAGATTATGTTTTAACAACAAAAAATTCAAATAAAAGGTTAAAAATAAAATTAATTTATAAAGACAAAAATCATAAACCTAATTTATGCAATAAAAAACTTGAATGTTATTCCTGTCACTTTTCCTGGACAACTTTATGTTATGGGTGCCATGTAGGATACAATAGTAAATTATCTCAAAGAGATGCCCTATCAGGTAAAAAAACAAAAGGATACTGGTATGAAAGAAGAACCTTTACAAGATACTCTGATATGGTTCTAATAAAAAATCAAGAAAATAAATATTCACCAGCACAATTCTGTCAATCACAGGTAACTATACCAGAATTAAATATTTACAACAAAGTTTTTATTCATAAAGATAACACAACTTCTTATGTTGTTGTGCCAGTCCAGCCTCATACTATTACAAAAGAATCAAAAAGATGTGGAGATTGCCATAATAATTCAATGGCTGTTGGACTCGGAAAAGGTTCTTTAAAATTTACTGATAATGGTTCAATTTCATTCATTCATATATATAGTTCAAAAAAATCTCATTTAAATGTTAATTTCCCAATGGAGAGCATTGTATCTTCTGATGGCAAAATTCAGTATCAAAGTGTTTCAGATGATAGATTTAAGGTTTTGAAAAGAAAAGAAATTTTAAAGATTTTAAAAGTTGGCAAATGTACTTTTTGTCATACAAAATATTCAGATAAGTTCTTTAAATATTATAAAGAAAAGCGTCCATGCCCATTTAATAAACAGAACTACTAACCAAAAAAATTTATCATATTCTTCTGTTGAATTAAAATATTTATTCCTATGTTCACCTGAGCAGTAATGTTAATCATTTTCTGCTGGTAGTCAATCTGTTTATTAATTGCTCCTCCTACAATATCTTCAGTTAATTTTTTTATTTGTTTTACTTTTTCATCTGGCTGGCACAAAGTTTTATTTATAATTTTATAACTCTGTCCCATTCCCATTCCATTAATGACCATAGTAACCTCCTTCTCTAATAATTCATAAATTATTATCGGTTATAAATTGCATTTTATTAAATTTTTTGATAGGCGAGTATATAGTTTTAAATTATAAAATAATTTTGAGGTAATTAAAATGCCAAGAATTGGAATAGATGTAGGTGGTACTCATACAGATGGAGTTTTAATTGGAAATAATACAATTATAAAAAAGGAAAAGGTTCTTACAAATCATGAAAATCTTTTTGAATCTTTAATTGATGTATTTAATAAATTAACTGAAAATTTTCCTCCAGAAAATATAAAAAAAATCACTATCTCCTCTACTTTAACAACTAATCTTATTATTGAAAATAAACTTCCAAAAGTTGGATTAATTATTTCTGGAGGCCCTGGGATAAAATTAGATTATTTCTTAAAAGATGAAAACTCTTTCATTTTAGATGGATTTATTGACCATAGAGGAAGAGTTATTAAAGATATTAATCTTAAAGACATTGACACAATAATCAATTCTTTAATAGCAAATGATGTTCATACTTGTGCTGTTTGCACAAAGTTTTCAGTTAGAAATCCTATTCATGAAATAAAAATTAAAGAAAGAATTGAAAATTTTTTTGATAATGTTAGTTGTGGCCATATATTTTCAGGCACATTGAATTTTCCAAGAAGAATTAATACTTCATATCTTAATGCTGGTGTTTATAATACAAATAAAAAATTTTTAGACTCAATTGTTAAATTTCTACAAGGGAAAAATATTAATTGTCCAGTTTTCTTTTTAAAAGCAGATGGTGGTACATTTAATATAAATAATGCGTATGAAAAGCCTATTTTTACTGTATTATCTGGCCAGGCTGCTGGAGTAACAGGAATTATGAGCTTAATTGATATAAATGAAGATTGTGCAGCAGTTATAGATATTGGTGGGACTTCAACAGATTTCTCAATTTTCGTAAAAAATAGTCCAGTTTTCGAACCTGAAGGGATTAAAATTAATAGCTTTTTAACAAATGTTAGATCAATTTATACAAAATCAATAGGTCTTGGGGGAGATAGCTTCATTAGACCTATAAATAATAATTTAAAAATTGGACCAGAAAGAAAAGGGGTGGCTATAGTATTTGGAGGAAATGAACTGACTCCCACAGATGTAATTTTTTACTTAAATGGTGATAATAGACCTGAAAAAAAATTAAAAGAGATAGCAGATGTTTTGAATATTTCAATAGATAAACTTTGTGAAGAAATATTAAAACAATTTTGCAAAA
>JALVYZ010000312.1 GCA_027037705.1 bacterium
CCTTTACAAGCTGCTTCCATCACTCCATACAGACCGCCACAGATTAATTTATGTCCTTTTTCTGCAATTATCTGCCCAATTTTAAAAGCATCATTATATAGTTCTTCTTTACAGCTCGAAACTCCTATTACTCCCACAATCATTCTATTTTTTCCATCTTCTCATATAATTCATTAATCTCTTTCATTTTTTTTAGAATTTCTTCTATAATTTCAGCATAATCATTTAATCCTTCTTCTTTTGCATTTTTTAACCATTTTTCATATTCTGTAATATGAGAATTATTATGCTCTTTCCAATGCTTTAAAAGAATTTTTAACTTTTTTTTCGCTGATTTTGATTCAACATCGTGATGATGGTGATGATGTTCGTGATGGCTCATAACCTACCTCCATAAAATATGAAAAATATATATTTCCTACAAATTTTTTTATTTTCTCTTTTTCTATAAAAATATTCCAATCTTTATACAATTCTATAATCTCATCTTCACTAATCCAGGGATAAACAATTTGTAAATATTTATAATTTTCTTTAAGAAAAGGCAACTTTTTTAATGCAATTTTTTTTATTTTAATTATTGGACTTTCAACACTTTCATATGATTCTAATTTTTTTAGGTTATCCTTTCTATAAAATAATATTTTTTCTCCATTAAACATAATCACATAATTATTAAATTTAGAATTTCTTACAGGAAATGGTAAAATTTCAATTTCATCATCTGGCTTAAAAATTATTTTGCAATTAAGAATTTTTTTTAATTCTAATTTTTCTCTTTCACTAAATAAATTAAAATGATGACAAATCTTTAATTCGTTTATTTTTTGAATAGAATTTACATTTTCAAGCTTTAATCCTAAAATTAGATTTTTATTTTTTACATATTCTGTTATTTCGTTGATTAACATCTTATGTTTACTAAATCCATATAAATAATTTGTCAATTTTAATTTTATTGAAAATATTTTTTTTAAGTGATAATAAACCCTAACTTGAATTAATAAATTAGAGGTGAGGAAATGGATATAAAAGATCAGTTAAATCTTATAAAAAAAGGTATTGAAGAGCTAATTACAGAAGAAGAACTAATAGATAAAATAAAAAGGAAAAAAGTCATAAGAGTAAAAGCTGGTTTTGATCCAACGGCGCCAGATTTACATCTTGGTCATACAGTTTTAATTCAAAAATTAAAACATTTTCAAGATTGCGGTCATGAAGTTTATTTCTTAATAGGTGATTTTACTGGAATGATAGGAGATCCTACTGGAAAAAGTGAAACAAGAAAAGCACTAACTGAAGAGGAAGTCAAAAAAAATGCTGAAACCTATAAAGAACAAATTTTTAAAATCCTTGATGAGAAAAAAACAAAAATTGTTTTTAATAGTGAATGGTTAGGAAAATTAACAGCAGTTGATATTGTAAAATTATGCTCAAAATATACAGTTGCAAGAATGCTTGAAAGAGATGATTTTGCAAATAGATATAAAAATAATATCCCAATTAGTATTCATGAATTTTTATATCCTCTTTTTCAGGGATATGATTCAGTTGCAATAAATGCAGATATTGAGCTTGGAGGCACTGATCAAAAATTTAATCTCCTTGTGGGAAGGCATCTTCAAAGATATTATGATCAAGAACCACAATGTATTCTAACAATGCCTATTTTAGAAGGACTTGATGGAAAACAAAAAATGAGTAAATCTTTAGGGAATTATGTAGGAATTAATGAACCACCAAATGATATGTATGGGAAATTGATGTCAATAAGTGATGATTTAATGATAAGATATTATGAATTGTTAAGTGATATTTCATACGATGATTTTATAAAATTAAAAGAAGGAATAAAAAATGGAACAATTCATCCAATGGAAGCAAAAAAGAAACTTGCATTTGAAATAGTTGCAAGATTTCATGGATATTCAAAAGCAAAAGAAGCAGAAGAATTTTTTGTAAGAGTTTTTTCAAAAAAAGATATTCCTGATGAAATTCCAACAGCAGAAATAACAATTCATGAGGATAAAATCTGGATTTGTCAATTGCTAAAAGATTTAAAAATGTGCTCATCTAATAGTGAAGCAAGAAGATTAATTAAACAAGGAGCTTTGAAAATAAATGGAGAAACAGTAAAAGATGAAAATTTTGAGATAGAAAAAGGTTTTGAAGGAATAATCAAACTTGGTAAAAAGAGAATAAAAAAAGTTATTGTTAAATAAAATAAATAATAATTTCACTGAAAATAGATTAATTTTTGCTTTAAAAATATAATGAAATACATTAAAATAAAAGGTGCTCGCCAGCATAACCTTAAAAATATAGATATAAATATTCCCAAAAATAAATTAGTAGTTATAACTGGTTTAAGCGGTTCTGGAAAATCATCTCTTGCATTTGATACAATTTATGCAGAAGGACAAAGAAGATATGTAGAATCATTATCAACATATGCTCGCCAATTTTTAGAGTTAATGGAAAAGCCTGATGTTGACTCAATTGAAGGATTATCTCCATCAATTTCAATAGAACAAAAAACTGTCTCCAAAAACCCTCGTTCAA
>JALVYZ010000313.1 GCA_027037705.1 bacterium
ACTGACTCAATTTATGTAATTAACTCTAATTACGAGATTGTTTTAATTAATAGAAATGAGCTTGAATACATAAATAAAGAGCTTTCTGAAACAATAGGAGAAAAATGCTATAAGATTTTTGCTAATAGAGAATCTATTTGTCCAAATTGTTTAATTGAAAAAGTAAAAAAGGATAAAAAGATACATGCCTTAAACAATATAAACCTTGTTAAAGAAGGATTTAGACAGGAATGTAAAAGAGAATATGTAAATATGACCTTTTATCCATTTGGAAAAGATGAATTTTTAATTTATATAAAAGATTTAACTACTATTTATAAAATTTTAAATGAAGTTGAATTTGAAAGAGAAAAACTTTTTGTAACTCTTCATTCAATTGGTGACGGAGTAATTGTTGTTGATAAAGATAAAAATATTATTCTAATTAATAATCCAGCAAAAGAAATTCTAAAAATAGATAATATAAAAGAAAATACTCAAATTAATATTATATTTCCAGAAATTAAAAAATATTTAAATGAATCATTTAAACTAAAAAAACAGATTAATATAAAAGAGACAAAGATAATTAAAAATAATGACGAGATTATAGTAGAAAATAGCATTTCTCCCATTTTTATTAAAGATAAGTTAGAAGGTGCTGTAATTGTATTTCGTGATATTACAGAAAAGAAAAAACTTGAAGAAGAAATCATTAAAAAAGAAAAATTAGAAGCTGTTGGAATGCTTGCAGCAGGAATTGCTCATGATTTCAACAATATTCTAACAGCAGCTTTAGGTAATATCTCATTATGTGAACTTTATATTAAAAATAAAGAAAAACTAATAGAAAAACTTAAATTCACAGAACAATCATTATACAATGCTAAAAATTTAACAGAAAAATTATTAACATTTTCAAAAGGAGGATATTTAATAAAAGAGACAAGTGATATAAAAAAAATAATTAAAGAAAGTGTTGATTTTATTTTAAGTGGCAAAGATATAAAGGTAAAATATGAATTTCCTGACGACTTATGGCTTGTTAAAGGAGATTCAAGTCAATTAGTTCAGGTTTTTCATAATTTAGCTATAAATTCAGTGGAAGCAATTGAAAAAGATGGACTAATTGAAATATCAACAAAAAATATAACTATTTCAAAGGATTCTATTCTTCCTCTACCTCCAGGAAATTATGTTATGATTACTTTTAAAGATAATGGAAAAGGTATTCCTCAAGAAATATTACATAAAATATTTGATCCATTTTTCTCTACCAAAAAAGGAGGTTCAGGATTAGGATTAGCAACAGTCTACAACATTATTAAAAAACATAATGGTTATATCAAAGTTGATTCATTAGTAGGAAAAGGAACTATGTTTTTTATTTATCTTCCTGCTGAAACCACAAAAGATATAAAAGAAACGAAAAAGGATGAAACCAAAGAAACAAAAACAATTTTAATAATGGATGATAATGATGAATTGAGAGAAACTGTAAAAGAATTGTTAGCACTACTTGGAAATAAAGTTTATACAGCAACAAAAGGAGAAGAAGCAATTGAAATATATAAAAATAATAAAATAGATTTAGTAATTTTAGATTTAACAATTATTGGTGGAATGGGTGGTAAAGAAACAATAAAAGAGTTATTAAAAATAGATAAAAATGTAAAAGCTATTGTATCAAGTGGTTATAGTGACGATGATGCTATGGCTAATTACAAAGAATATGGATTTATTGGAAAAATAGAAAAACCTTACACTATTGCGAAATTAAAAAAACTTTTAGAAGAAATATCTTAAATTTAATGATACTTTAATCGTTATTTAATAACAATTACCTTAAAATGTTTTATTTTAATATTTTTTAATATTTCTTTATATTTATCACCCATAACAAAAATTGCAGTTGCAAGACCATCTGCAAAAAATGTATTTTCTGCTTCAACTGTAACACTTCTATAAAATCTTGAAGGATATCCAGTAAATGGATTTAAAATATGACAATATCTTTTACCGTTTTTTATAAAAAATCTTTCATAATCTCCTGATGTTGCTATTGCCCAGGCTCCTATTTTAACAGTTTTTATATAGTCATCTATTTTTTCTGAAAATGGATTTTTAATTCCTACAATCCAGTATTTATTTTTTTCTTTAAGTCCAATAAATCTTAAATCTCCACCAGCATTTATAATACCTTTTTTAATACCTTTCTTTTTCAAAAATTTAATTGCCTTATCCACAATAAACCCTTTTGCAACAGCTCCAACATCAATTAAGATACCTTTTTTTCTAATAAATACTGTATTTTGTTTTTCATCTATTACTATTTCATTTAAGCCTTTATATCTTAATGCATCTTTAATTTTTTCAGGTGCTGGTAAATCAGGATGTCCTGAAGGGAATCCCCATAAATCAATTAGTTTCCCAATAGTTATATCAAGATAACCATGAGTTAATTTGCATAGATCTATTGATTTTTTTAAAAATTCAATTACAATTTTATCAACTTTTACAGGTCGTATTCCTGCATTTTTATTAATTTTT
>JALVYZ010000314.1 GCA_027037705.1 bacterium
TTAATTAAAGGCTTTTTGTATATTATCAACATTACCGGCAACAATAATTTCATCGCCTTTTTCAAATTTTAATTCTGGATCTGTAATTAATTTAATTTTACTATTCTTTTTAATCATTAAAGCTGTGATGTTATATCTTTTTCTTAAATCAAGTTCTCTTAATGTTTTTCCTGTAAATTTTTTAGGAACTTTTACTTCTATTAGCTTTAAATTTTCATCGAGAGACAGTAACTCTGTTATATTTGGATTGGAAAGTTTGTGAGCTAACTTTTCAGCAATTTCTTTTTCTGGAAGGATTATCTCATCAGCACCTATTTTTTCAAGTATTTCTGCTTGAATTAATGAATTTGCCTTTGCAATTATTCTTTTAGCTCCTAATTTTTTTAAATATGTCAAACATAAAATTAAATTTTCAAGCTTACTCCCCATTCCAAGTATAATTACATCAAAGTCTTTTATATTTAGTTCTTTAAGCACATCTGGATTTGTTGCATCACCAATAATAGCTTCAGTTACTTCATCTTTAATATCATTAATTTTAGAAGGTTTACTATCAACAGCAAGCACATTGTTGCCTAATTCTGTTAATTTTTTGGCTATTTCATAGCCAAATATTCCTAAACCTATGACACATATTTCCATTGTCTTCTCCTTTTTTTATCCTATTATTACTTTTTCTTCTGGATAATCAATATATGACTTCTTTTCTTTTAAAGTCAACATTAAAACAAAAGATGCTGGTCCTATTCTCCCAAGAAACATGCAAAAAATTATAATTAATTTCCCCCAGAAATTTAAATCTGAAGTTATTCCAAGAGATAATCCCACTGTTCCAATAGCACTTGTGACTTCAAAAAAACATTTTAATAAATTATGCTGATTAGTATTCATGAGTAATGAAGTTGCAAGAGTAATTATTGAAGTATAAAGGAAAAAAAGTGAAAATGCTTTTAAAATTATAAAATTTTCTATTTTTCTTTTAAAGACAACCACTCGATCCTGTCCCTTTATTACCTTAAAACAAGCGGTAAAAATTAAGAAAAAAGTTGTAGTCTTAATTCCACCTCCTGTAGATCCTGGAGAAGCTCCTATTACCATTAAAATAATTAATATAAAAATTGTTTCAATTGATAATGAATTTAAATCTACTGTGTTAAATCCTGCAGTCCTTGGTGTTACTGCTTGAAAAAGAGCATCAATTATTGAAATGTTTTTTATATTTAAAAGATATATTAATAAAAATGCGATTAAAATTAAAAAAGCTGTTGTTGTTAAAACAATTTTAGTATGTACAGTGATTTTATTTTTTTCATATAATAAGTCATAAATAACAAAAAATCCAAGTCCCCCCAAAATAATTAAAAGAATAACAGTTATTTTAATGATAATATTATGACCAATAAGGCTATTAGTAAAAGTAGAAAAGCCAGCATTACAAAAAGCTGAAATTGAATGAAATATTCCGTAATAAATTGAATTTATAATAGAATATCCTTCTATTTTAAAACCTATAGTTAAAATTATTGCCCCAATTAGTTCAATAGAGAAGGTATATAAAATTACAACTTTTAGTATCTTTTCTATGTCATAAAGAGAGAAATAGTCTCCAACTTTTTGTATTAATATTTTAGTTTTTAAGTCTAAAAACCCTTTAACAAATAGTAAAATAGAACTTGTTAGAACCATTACTCCAAGACCACCTAATTGAATTAGTGATAAAATTATTATCTGACTTGTTGTATCAAGTTTTGCAGTATCAGTTACAATAAGACCAGTTACACAAACAGCAGAAGTAGATGTAAAAATTGAATCTATAATTGATAAGTGAGTATGGAAATATAGTAATATAGTTCCAATAAATATAAGGACTATAAATGTTAATGAAAAATAAAACCATGGATTGAATGTTTTTTTCATTTTGAGCTCATTTTAAAACAATAAAATGATAAATGCAATAAGAAAATAATTTATTAAAGATATTGATATAATTGAAGAAGCAAGCTTTATATTTAAATTTTCTAAAACAGCAAATGTTAAAGTATTAAATCCACATGGAGCAGTTGCGCATAAAAAGAGTATTTTAAGTGAGGTTTTATCTAAATTAATTACTAAACCAATAATAATGGCAATTAAAATTCCGGCAAAAAATCTTATAAAATTTACTTGAAGAATTTTTTTAAGAAAATTTTTTTCAAAATAGAAAAGTGAACCAAGTGAAAAATATATGGTAAAAGTGATAGCATACTTTACATAAGTGAAAATTATTGATAAAATTTCTAAATTAATATTTTTGTAATTAAAAATAAGACCTATAAATAATGCAAGAAGTGGTGGTGAAAGTAATTTTTTAAATTTAATTTTTTTATTTTCACTACCAAATTTAATAGCTATTGAATATGTAAAAGTTAAAGTTAATATTCCATTAGATAAATCAAACAAAGCGACATTTTGAATGTATTTATCAGGAAAGTTTAAAAATATTACAGGATAAACTGCACTTATATTCATAATCATAGGTGCAATTATTAACACACCTTTATCTTTGTTATTTTTTACATTTTTAAAATAAAAATTTGAAAAGAAATATATGAATATTATTATTACAAAAGAAGATAATGGCATATAATAGATTTGTGGATTGAACTTAATTGTTGAAAATATTTTAAATATTAGGATAGGTAATAGAAAATAAAAATTAAATTTTAGAAGTGTTTTCCCTAAATTTTCTTTTTTTAGGATAAAACCTATAATAAAGAAAATTATTGGAATAAGGTTTTTTAATGCCAATTTACATTAGAGTATACATTAAAAGCATTGAAACTGAAAAATAAATTGTCAGTCCAGTGATATCATTTAAAGTAGAAATAAATGGACTTGCACCTACTGCAGGGTCGAAATTCATTTTTATTAACATTGCAGGGACAAAAGTACCTGTAAAAGCAGCAAATGTTAAAGCTGAAAACATAGCTACTCCAACAACAATCCCAATTTTAGGATCTCCATGCCAGACAGGAGCTACTATTCCAAGTAAAATTCCCATAACTAAGCCAAGAATCATACCAACTCTTATTTCTCTAAACATTACTTTACCAATCTCTTTTTTATCTATTTTGCCCAGAGCTATTCCTCGTATTAGTATTGTTGCAGATTGATTTCCAACATTTCCTCCCATTGCCATAATTATAGGCATAAAACTTGCCAAAATTGTAAATTGCTCAACTTTCCCATGAAAATAGCTAATCACAAATCCTGAAATCAATTCACCAATGAATGTTACAAGAAGCCATGGAAATCTGATTTTCGCAATTTGAAAGGGCTTATCACCAATTAATAATTCATCTTCAGTTGTTCCGGCCATTTTATAGATATCTTCTGTAGTTTCTTCTCTAATAATATCAATAACATCATCTACAGTGATAATACCAACAAGTTTGTTTTTTTCATCAACAACAGGGACAGCAAGTAAGTCATATTTTTCAACTATTTTGGCTACATTTTCTCTATCCATGTCAACTGGAACTGAAATTACATCTTTAATCATGATGTCTTTTAACTTTTTATCAGGTGGATTTAATATTAACTGTCTTAATGAAAGTACCCCTGTTAATCTTCCTTCATCGTCTATAACATAAAGGTAAAAAACCATTTCTACATCTTCTGCTTGATGAAGGGTCTTAGTTGCTTCTTTTACTGTTGTTTCCTCATGAAGAGCAAAAAAATTGGTATTCATTATTGCTCCTGCACTATCTTCTGGATAATGCAGAAGCTCTTCAAATTTTTCTTGCTCTTCTTCATGTAAAAATTCTAAAACTTTTTCCCTTGTTTTCTCTTCTAACAGTCTCAATACATTTGCAGCGTCATCGCTTTCCATATGTTTTAATAAAAGGGCAATCTCTTCAGGAGAAAATGTTTCCATTAATTCTATAATTTGAGAATCATCAAGTTCTAAAATAATATCTGCTAATTTCTTTTTATCTTTTATTAATTCCCATATTCTTTTTCTTTCTATATCGTTTAAATGCTTGACAATTATGGCAATATCTGCAGGGTGCAGTTTGAATAGAAGTCGCTCTAAAGAGTTTTTGGCATTTCTTCTGATTAATTTTTTTACACTATCAACTTTAATTTTTAATCCATTTGTTAAAGCTGCCATAATGAGAACCTTTATTAGGAAGGTGGTGATAGATAAACAAAAAATGTTGTTATGTCAAGTATTTTATTCTATTTGAATATTGATTGATTAATCCTTTATGAATAATATGTATATAATTATTTTTAATTTCAATAATTTTTCTTTTTTCAAAAATATTTAGAGCGATTTTAAATTTATTCTCTGTATATGGAGTTTTTGATTCTGAACTATAGAGCTTTTCTAATTTTTCTATTTCTTTTTCATCGTTTTGATTTAGAATTTTAGCTAATAAGTATGTTGGAGTAATAATAATATTTTTCCTTAAAATGTTAATTATATTTTTAGAAAAATCTTTATAGTCAACTTTTGATTCAGGCTTAACTTCAATTGGTTCTAATATTTTAACATAAATAGTGCTATCTTTAAATTTTTTATATTCTTTATTTAACTTTGTTAAATAAGTTAGTAAATTATTATCAGTTATATTTTTCCCTTTTGTTGCTTCATATAATTCATAGTCCTCGGGAACAATTGTATAAGAAATTGTAATTGGAATAAAATATGAAGTTTTATTTTTCTCTTTTATGAAATTAAAAATTTCTGAAATAATACCATATTTAGGTTCTCCTATTGTTCCATCTCTTGAACGCCCGCCTTCAATATAAAAAAGAAATGGTTCATTATGAGACCAGAGATAATTATTATATTTCACAAATGAAAGTTTATATAAAGGATTATTTAACCATTTTGCTTTATCTGTAATAAAGTCTCTTCTTAACTTTTCAACATTTAATTTTGGAAGTAATATTTTAGAAACTCCTCTATATAAATTAGCACCAGCAACTATTACTGGATGAAAAAGCTTTTTTTTGTTAATTCCTATTAAAATAGGAATATGATCAGCATTGGATATATGATTAGGTAAGAAAAAAATGGGATTTTTACCCTGTACTTTTTTTATAAATTCTATTGTTTCATCTTTAACTATTATTTTTAAATTTTTAATAAATTCTTTATATAAAAATTTGCACATTTCTCTAAAAAAGATTAAAAAAGCTGGATTAAAATCTGCTGCCATATCATTTAGGTAATAATTGCATAAAAACTGAATTACTTCTTCATTGTTTTCAATTTCATCTAATTTTTTTAACATATTTTTATATTCTTCTTTTGCTTTTTCATTTCTTAGATTTGAAATCTTTTTTTTAATATAATATTTTTGCATTAATTTAGCTTCTTCTGCAATTATAAACTTTTTAATATAGTGTTCTTTAAAATAACTGTTTATATCTTCTAAAATTTCTTTTATTGCCTGGTCTTTTTTTATTCTTTCTTTATTAAAGCTAAAAGTATTGGCTAAATTCACAATAAATCTTGAATCAAAAAATTTTACTATTTTTTCAATATTAACTTTCAATTTTTTACCTCTTTAACTGAATTGAGATTGGTTAAATATAGAAAAGAATAATTAATGTCAATAAGTTTTTAAAATATTATAAAAGGTATCTCTTTGAGCAGGGATAAAGCCAGCATCTTTGATTAGATATATGATATCTTCTTTAGTTAAGTTAAATTTTACTCCTGCTGATGATACAACATTTTCTTCAAGCATTGTGCTTCCAAAGTCATTTGCTCCAAAGAAAAGTGAAATTTGCGCAATTTTTGCACCCTGAGTCACCCATGATGTTTGAATATTTTTTACATTTTGAAGTATAATTCTTGAAATAGCAAGTATTTTTAAAAACTCCACTCCTGTTGCTTTAAATTTTATTACTTTTTCAAGAGCAGTATTTTTAGGTTGAAAACTCCAGCATATAAAAGCTGTGAAACCACCTGTTTGTTGCTGAATTTCTTTAATTCTAAAGATATGTTCTATAATCTCTTTTTCGCTCTCAACAGAACCAAACATCATTGTTGCTGTTGTTTTTAAACCTAACTGATGTGCTGTTATCATCACTTCTTTCCATTGTTTAAAGGTAATTTTATTTGGGCTTATTTTTTTTCTAACTTCATCCACTAATATTTCAGCACCTCCTCCAGGGATTGAACCAAGTCCTGCATCTTTTAATTTTAAAATAGTATCTTTTATTGTTAAATTTGATTGTTTTGCAATGTGATATATTTCAGGAGCGCTTAAGCCATGAATGTTTATATTGTATTTTGATTTTATTTCAGAAAATAAATCTAAAAAATAATCTATTGTTAAGTCAGGATGAAGCCCACCTTGAATTAAAATTTGAGTGCCATTGTGAGCAATTGTTTCTTCAATTTTTTTAAAAATTTCTTCTTTTGTTAAAAGATATGCATCTTTACTTTTTTTACTTCTATAAAAAGCGCAGAATTTACATTTACATATACAAATATTTGTATAATTAATATTTCTATCAACTACAAATGTTACTATTTTAGAATTATTATGAATTTTATTTCTAATATAATTTGCAGCTTTCCCAAGGGTAAGTAAATCACAATTTTTTAAAAGAGTTAATGCTTCTTCTATATTGATTTCATTGTCGTTATAGATTTTATCTATAATATTTTTCATTTTGATTTTATTTATAATAATTATAACTTTTCTGCAAGGGAAGAATACAATTCAGATAATTTTTTATCATATGAATATAAATCTGATGCTGTTATGTAAGCCATTTTTAGAAAAAAATTTACTTCTTTAATGTTTTTAAATCTTTTTTCTAACAAATTTTCTAATTTACATTTATTTAAAATATTTAAAAATTGCTTGGCTCTATTTGTTACTGTATGTTCTTTTCTTACTAAATTAAACCCATTTAATGCAATCTTTTCTGCTTCATCATGGTTTTTTAGATAATAGTTTATTTTTTCAACAGCTTCATCAACATTTCCTTTTTCGAAGCAAACTAAATCTCTTCCCTCTTTAAAAATTTCTATAAATCCGTTTCCCACAACTCGTTCAGACAGTAAAAAACTTCCACAACTTAAAGCTTCAAAGAAACGGAAATTAATGTCGTTATTTGCAAGTTGATTTATCACAATTTTGGACTGATTAAAAATTGGGACAAAATCTCCCTGGCCTATATAAAAGTTTTTTACTCTTTTTTTTAATGCCTCAATTAATTTTATTCTTGGTTTGTTTAACTTTGGATTTAATGTCCCTACAAAACAGATATCATATTTTTTCTTTAAATTTAACTTTTTATGGACTTGAGGATTGCAATATAGAGGAAACCATTTTTTTATAGTGTGATAATTAAAATTAAAATCTACTTCTATAAAAAATTTTTGGGCAAATAAAGCAATATCAAAAATATGAGCATAATATAAATGCCATGGATGAATATGGGAATCTACTGCATAAATAACAGTGGGAATTTCAATTTTTTCAAGACCAATGTATGTAATTGGAAAACTATCATCTCCTAAAAATATTAAATCTGGTTTCCATGGAAGTAAAGAAAGAATATATTCAATCTTATAAACTGCTTTTTTTAATTTTATTTTATGATAATCGTAAAATCCAACATTAATAATTTCTTTATCAATTGGTAAATGATTTATAAAAAAAGAATGACCTAAAACTAAAATCTTCATGGAAATAAAATTAACATACAAGTTTTTTGATATCAATATCAATTTATGAATTATCTTGACTTATCGTTAAAAGCTTGGTATTACTGGATTAAAACAAAGGAGAGGTGTCCGAGTCTGGTTTAAGGAGCACGATTGGAAATCGTGTGTAGGGGTTAAAGCCCCTACCGCGGGTTCAAATCCCGCCCTCTCCGTTTTTAACAATTTTACTAACCTTAAAGATGAAGAAAGTTTTTTTAACTTGTCTATTATTATTCATTTTTTCTTGCGTAAGACAACATGTCCCATTAAATATTTGTAGATTACCACAAAATCATGAAATAATTATAAAATCATTTCAATATAATACCCAATTAATATCTGAGAAGGAAGAAAAATTTTTAACAAACTTTTATAATTATAAATTCTTAAAACCATTCATCCAAATGGCTCCAACTTTTGATAAATATTTTGTTAGTTGGGGGTTTAGAAAATTAAAAAAAAGAAAATATTATTTTATAAACAGTCAAGTAGTGGATAAAAAATTTATTGCTAAAATTAAAGAAAATGCTAATTTGGATACATATCCAAATGCATTTATAAGAGCAATTACAGTAAAAAACACCTCTATAAGAG
>JALVYZ010000315.1 GCA_027037705.1 bacterium
CACTTCTAACAGGAGTTGCTTCTAAATTTTTTAAAAGAGCAGGACTTATTGATAATGCAGCTAAACCTGTTGCTGCAGATTTTATAAATGCACGGCGGGTAATTTTCATTATAATTCCTCCTATGGAATTAAATTAATTGCAATACTAATAATTATATAATGAACGGTCTATGTTTTGTCAAGAGGTGAATTATTTTATCGAAGAGGCTGTGATTTTTTTAACATTCACAGCCTCATAGCAAGCTAATTTTAAAAAATTTCCTGCAATGTTAGTTACAATCTTTTAACTTTTCATTTTTAATCATTCATTCCAAGCACCTAAAACTTTAGGTGCTCGGCTGACGCCTTCTACCTTCCACCTTTGTATCTCTATTACTCCACATCAGGGGGATACATAAATTCTGGATCCATTTTATAGGAGTGACATAATCCGTAGTATCTCCATCCATTTAATCTACTTTTCCATGTTGCAAAAAATGGAGAATACTTTTTGAACAATTTTTTAATTTTTTTAGGCATACCATAAGCCATAGGTTTTCCTTCAAATCCATATTTTACATTATACACATTCTTGAAACCTGCATCTGTAAGTAAATCTACTGCCTCAACAGATCTATCACCACTTCTACACATCACAATTAATGTATCTGTCTTCTTAAATTTTTTCAAAACATCTTCAACAAAATGTTTATTTAAAACCTTTCTGTATTTAAATCTTTTACCAACTTGAGTTGTCCAGAATTTTACAGGAATATTGTAAGCTTGATAAACTTTTCCATTCTTTACATAGCATGCATGACCTACTAACTGATATTCTGCTCTTGTTCTAACATCAATAAGATAAGTATTTGGTTGAGTAACAAGCATATGATAAGCTTCAATTGCTGAGATAGTTTTAGCTTTCTTCGGCACTGGCAATGGACCTGTGTAGCATGTAGTTACCATCTGTTTTTCCATTGCAAATAAAATGGATGTGAATAAAAATGTTAGCATAAGTAATGAAATAGTTATTTTTTTCTTCATATTTCCCCTCCTTTTAATAGTATTATATGTGATATAATTCTATTTTTCACTAATGTCAATTAAAAAAAATTGAAAATAATATTCAATATTATTGAAAAATATTCAAAAATAATATAATAAAATTTATATGAATATAACTTTAAGACATTTAGAAATATTTGTTGCAGTAGTTAAATATAAAAGCATAGTAGAAGCTTCTGAAAATCTTTATCTTTCCCAATCAGCAGTAAGTATGGCTCTATCAGAATTTGAAAATAGATTAGGAGTTAAACTTTTTGATAGAATTGGGAAAAAATTAATATTAAACAATTATGGAGAAAAAATTTTCGTTGAAGCTCAATTTATTTTAAAAAAACTTGAAGAAATAGAAAATACATTTAATGATAAAAAATTTTCAGGTTCATTAATTATTGGCGGAACTCAGACAATTGGTAACTATCTATTGCCTAAAATTATAGGAGAGTTTAAAAAGAAATTTAATGAAGTTGACTTATCCTTAATAATTGATAATACAGAAAATATCCTGAAAAAACTTTTAAATTTTGAAATAGACTTAGCTTTTATTGAAGGTATTGTTAATAATAATTTAATTGAAGCAATAGACTGGTTAGAAGATGAAATAGTGGTTTTTTCATCACCAAAAAACCGACTCGCAAAGAAAAAAAAATTAACAATTAAAGATTTAGAAAATGCAAACTGGATATTAAGAGAAAAAGGTTCAGGGACAAGAGATATTTTTGAAAAAGTAGCTTATGAAAAATTAAAAAAAATGAATATATTTCTTGAAATTAACCAAATTGAAGCAATAAAACAAATAGTTGAAACTGGAATAGGGATAGGAGCATTATCTATTTTGACTATTCAGAAAGAAATAGAAGACGAGAGATTAATAAAACTCGATATTCCATTTAAAATAAAAAGAGACTTAAAAATATTGATACATAAAAAGAAGTATAAAACTACTTTATTAAACGAATTTTTAAATTTTTTTAAAATTGTATCTAAAAAATTTCAAAACCAAAAATCTTTTTTGTAATTTCATTTACCTTTTTTTTATAATCAGGTTTTTTTAAAATACTCAGTATATCTTCATTAAGAAACCTATAAAATTTTTCTCTATTCTCTTTAGAATCATAATTAAACTTTAACTGCTTTTCTCTTATTTTTCCCATAATATCAGCTAAAATTTTATACTCATCTCCAATAATGGATGATATTTTTTCTTTTAAAATCCTTGAAAGAGCTGGACTTACACCATCTGTGGAAATAGCAATTTTAATTTTGCCTCTTTTAATTACTGCTGGAACTGTAAAATCGCAAAAATCTGGCAAATTAACAACATTTACCAATGCACCTATTTCTTTTGCATCTTTATATATTTGCATATTTAACTCTTTACTATCAGTACAGGCAAATACTAATACTGCATCTTCAATATATTTTTTATGATAGCTTGCATCTATTATTTCAAATTTATCTC
>JALVYZ010000316.1 GCA_027037705.1 bacterium
GTTTTAATAGACTTTCCTGAAAAAAAGGTAATCTCTCACATTAATAAAATATATCCAAAATCAAATGAACATTCTCTCTCTATTGTTGAAATAAGAGTTCCAGAAATTCCTGAAAATGTGCCAACAAATTCATGGGTAAATGTAAGTTTTTTTTACAAAAGGGTTAAAGGGTTAATAGTTCCAGTAGATTCAATTTTAACCATGACCAATGGTAAGAATTATATTTTAACATTAAAAAATAAAAAATTTGTGAAAATTCCTGTTAGAATTATTGCTGAGAATGATAAGTTTGCAGTGATTAAAGGAAATATAGCTCAGGGAATGTCAGTTGCTGTTGCAATGCAGAGAAAATTAAGGCTTTTATCTTTAGGTGCAAAAGGAAGTATAATGCTTCAAGGAGCAAATTAAAATGGAAAAAATTTTAAAAAATAGACATTTGGTTTATGCTATTTTAATTGGATTAACCTTTATTGGAATTTTAGGATTTATAAAAATAAAGCAGAATTTATTTCCTGATACAGATAGACCTCAAATTTCAGTTGTAATAATTGAAAAAGGCGCATCAGCAAAAGATATGGCTGAAAATGTTGCAATTCCAGTTGAAAAAGAGCTTTATACTCTGAACAAAGTTAGAAAGGTGAGTTCTATTTCAAATGATGAATTTGCAGTTATTACAGCAGAATTTGAATATGGAAAAGATTTAGGAGATGCAGCCACTGAGGTTAATAATGCATTAAATAAAATCAGAGGTAAGCTTCCAAAAGATATCCAGCCGCCTCAAATATATAAAGTTTCAAGTGCCACTCCGCCTGTGATAGTAGTTTCAGTTAGTCCCAAAAAAAATACTGATTTGAGTTTAGCTGATGTCAGACAGATTGCAGAAAATCAGATTAAAGATAAATTGCTTAAATTAAAGGATGTTGCAAATGTTGATGTGTTTGGAGGTTACAAAAAGGAAGTTTTTATAGAAATTGATAAAAACAAGCTTAACAAATATAATATTTCATTGGGACAGGTAATAGGTCAAATAAAAAAATTTAACGCTGACATTCCTATTGGGTTTGTAATTAATAAAAAAACAGAATATCTTATTAAATCAGACTTAAAAGCAATTAAACTAAATCAATTAAAAAATATTTATATCACAAAGGATATAAAATTATCTGACATTGCAGATGTAAAATACTCTTATAAGGAAAATAAATCACTTTATTTTGGGAATGGTGAACCTGCAATAGCTCTTGCAGTTGAAAGACAGATTGGAGGAAGTGTTCTTGATGCAATTAAAGAAGTTAAGCATATTTTACCAGAATTGAAAAAGGAGTTCCCCAAGCTACACTTTTCAATATCAGATACTCAGGAAAACATCATTAGATTAAGCAACATTAACATGCTTGAAGCATTGAGAGATGCAATTGTAATGACTGGAATAATTGTATTTTTCTTTGTGGCAAACATAAGACAGCTTTTCATAGTTGGTTTATCAATTCCATTTGTTTACATTATTACAATTGCATTCATGTGGATGTTAGGAATGGAGTTTGATATAGTTACATTAACAGCAATAATTTTAGCATTAGGACTTTTAATTGATGATGCTGTTGTTATAATTGAAAATATTGAAAGGCACTATTATGAACTTAAAAAACCTTTGAGAAAAGCTGTAATTGAAGGGACAAAAGAGGTATTATTGGCAGACTTTTCTGGAACTGTCTCAACAATGGCAATGCTTTTTCCAATCCTTTTTATTGGAGATTATCCTCAGAGAATTTTTAGACCATTTTGCAGCACATTGCTAATTTCACTTGTTGTTTCTTACTTTGTTTCAGTAACATTCATACCAATTGTAGCAACATTTTTATTGAAAAAGGACAATGTAAAAAATAAACTTGAATATTTTGCATATAAAATTTCACAGGGGATAATTCAACCATTTCAAAACTTTATAATTTCAATTGTTAATGCTGTGATTAAAAGAAAATTTTTAATGATACCATTAACAATGCCATTAATTGGGTTATTTATTTTTTCTATGAGAATAATTGCTCCAATGCTTGGGTCAGAGCTTATGCCTCCAATGGATACAGGAATTGTAAAAGCTAAAATCACATTGGATAGTAACCTTTCAATTTATCAGATTGAGAAAAGAGTAAAAGATATGTTGAAAATATTAAGTTCAGATAAAAGAATAGAGATGAGCTCAGTTGCTGTGGGCTCTGAACCAGGAGTATTGACAATTGGAAAGGGTAATTCTCCTCAAACAGTCAGCATGACAATTCATTATATTGATAGATTTCATAGAAAAGCAACAATTTGGCAGATTGAGGATGAATTGAGACAAAAATTCTGGGAAATTCCTGATGTTAAATATGTTCAGGTTTTTGATTATGGAGCAACTCCTCTTTCAACAATAAAAGGAAATCTTGATATTTTAATAACTGGTGAAAATTTACATGAAATAGATAAAACTGGAGGTGAAATTCTTAAAAAATG
>JALVYZ010000317.1 GCA_027037705.1 bacterium
TTAATTGCATACTCTCTATTATTTTTATAACCGTCAAAAAAATGTTCAGCATCATAAATAACTTCATCAACATGTTTTTTTAAATATGAAATTGTGTTGTAAATTATTTCTAAATTTTTCTCTAATGGAATGCTTAATGCATCTGTAACATGAAAATCCCATGTTTTGCCAAATATAGTTACAACTGAAACTCCTGAAGAGAGCAGGGCTTTAATATTTGGATCTTTATCTGGTGATAAATCTGCTCTATGAGTGCTTCCAAAGGCTGTAAGTTTTGAATAGCTTAATTTTTCTTTTTTTAAAGCATTAAAAAAGTCCATATCCTTTGGATTTGATCCTGGCCATCCTCCTTCTATATAGTCAAAACACATTTCATCTAATTTCTTTGCAATTTTTATTTTATCATTAACAGTTACACTAATATCTTCTGCTTGTGTGCCATCTCGTAAGGTTGTATCATAAATCAAAACCTTATCCATTAAATCCCCCATTTATTAAAGAAATTGTTGCGTATATACCAAAAGTTATTAAAAATATCAAATTTTTATTTATTTTAAAAAGCACTTGACAAATGTAATTTTTTTGATTAATGAATGAATACTCATTCAAAATAAAGGGGTGGTAAGATGAATTTAGCTCATAAATTTATTGAAAATGCAGATAATTTTCCTGAAAAAGTTTTTTTAATGTCAAAAGAAGATGGAAGTTATAAAAATTATACCTGGAAAGATATTCAGGAAAGAGTATTTAAATTAGCATCTTTTCTAATTCAAAAAGGTTTTACTGATAGAAAAAAAGTATCAATATTATCTAATAATCGAAAAGAATGGTTTATTGGAGATTTAGCAATTTTATGTTCTAATTGTGTTACTGTTCCAATATATCAAACAAGCACTTCTGGTCAATGTGAATATATTTTGAAAGATGCTGATGTTAAAGCAATTTTAGTGGAAAATCAAGAACAATATGAAAAAATAAAAGATTTTAAATTTATTAATTTAATAGTTACTTTTGAGAAAGTAGCTGTTAATGATGAGAGAGTGTTTTATATAGAAGATATTTATAGATTCATTGAACCAGATGATGGAAAAATAAGGAATATCACAAAGAATATTAAAGAAGATGACCTTTTAACATTAATCTATACATCAGGAACAACTGGATTCCCAAAAGGGGTTTATTTAACTCATAGCAATATTCTACATAATGTTATTTATGGACCAGAATATGTCCCAATAAATGAGAATGATGTTTTTCTTTCTCATTTGCCTCTCAGTCATAGTTTAGAAAGAACAGTTGGGCAATTTGCTCCAATGTTTCATTGTTGTGCTATCGCATATGCTGAAAAAATAGATACTATTGGTGAAAATTTAAAGGAAGTAAAACCAACAGTTTTTGTTAGTGTCCCAAGAGTGTATGAAAAAATTTTAGAAAAGGTAATAGAGAAAGTAAGAGAAGCATCATTTATTAAGAGAAAACTTTTTTATTCAGCAAAAGAAACAGCTGAAAAATATGCTGAGCATTTATCTTATAACAAAGCTTTTTCATATTTTGATAAATTAAAATATAATTTTTTTGAAAAAAAGATTTATTCAAAACTAAGAGAGGCTGTTTTTGGGGGAAGAATGAGAATTATGGTTTCAGGTGGTGCTAAACTTCCTTATGAAATTGGGCTTTTCTATAATGGAATAGGTATTACTTTAGTTGAAGGATATGGTTTAACTGAAACTTCTCCTGTAATTTGTGTAAATCCATATAATGCTTATAAAATAGGAACAGTTGGGAAACCATTACAAAAGGTTGAAGTAAAAATAGCTGAAGATGGTGAGCTTTTAGTTAAAGGCCCAAATGTATTTAAAGGATATCATAACAAACCTGAAGAAAATAAATTAGCTTTTAGAGATGGATGGTTTTGCACAGGTGATATAGGGGAGATGGATAATGAAGGATATATTAAAATTACTGATAGAAAAAAAGATTTAATAGTTACTTCTGGTGGGAAAAATATACCACCTCAGGCTATTGAAAATATTTTAAAAGAAGATCCTTTTATATCTGAGGTAATGGTTTATGGTGATGGGAAAAAATTTATTACTGCTTTAATAGTTCCAAATTTTGAAGCATTATATAAATGGGCAGAAGAAAGAGGTTTAAAATTTTCCTCAAATGAAGAACTTGTTAAAAATGAAAGAATAATAAGATTAATTCAGCATAGAATTGAAAAAAGATCAGAGTTCCTTGCAAGATATGAAAAAGTGAAGAAATTTGTCCTTTTGCCAAAAGATTTTTCTATGGAAGAAGGGGAAATTACTCCAACATTAAAGCTAAGACGTAAAATTATTACAGAAAAGTATAAAGACTTATTAGAAAAGCTTTATGAAGAATAAAATCAGTTAAGGAGTAGAATATTATGGCAAGACCCAAGGATTTAAATAAAAGGGAGAGGATTTTAAAAGCTGCAATAAAAATTATTTCAAAAAAAGGATTTTTTAA
>JALVYZ010000318.1 GCA_027037705.1 bacterium
TGGCTTGATGGCTGGTGAACACCAGGCTCAATTACATATTTTGTAATTTCATGAAATCCCATTGGTAAGTCTATTGCTGGTGTTGAAAATTCAGCAGCATCAATTACACCTCTTTCTAAAGCTAAATAAACTTCTCCTCCTGGCAATGGACTAACTGAAGCTCCAAGCTTTGTTAAAATATCCATGTACCAGCCTACAGTTCTTACTCTCATACCTTTGAAATCTTCCATTTTGGTTGCTTTTTTATTGGAGAATAATCCAAGTTCCTGCCCAGGATTACCACATGGAAAAACTACAAGCCCCCAAGGTTTATACAATTCTTGCCATAATTTTAGACCATCTCTTGCATAAAGCCAGATATTGTACCCTTCAATATCAAGTCCATATGGTACAGAGGCAAAACAAACAAAAGCCTGATTTTTTCCTTTCCAGTAACCAGACCAGTCATGACCACATTCAACAACACCTTTTCTCACAGCATCAAATACTTCCATAGCTGGCACAAGAGCACCTGCCTGATAAAGTTTAATAACAAGTCTTCCTCCACTTGCAGCTCTTACACTATCACAAAAATGTTGAGCAACATCATGAAATAAAATCCCTTTTGTCCATGTCTCAACCATTCTCCAGTGAAAAACTTTCTTTGATGTTGTGAATTTTTTGTTCTTCCAGAGTTCATGCCTTTCATCTTTTCCAAATTTTTCTCTTTTTGCTTTTGCAAACACTCCTGTTGTTGAAAATGAAAAGATAAAACAAATTGCCAATAAAACTGCCACTAATCTTTTCATAGCTCTCCCCTCCTGATTTCTTAATTGAAAATTAAGAATTAAAAATTAATAATTAAAACACTTTCACCTCCTTTCTATTTGGTAAATGTGTATATGTGTATATGCGTAAATGAGATATTGAATATTTATTGTAATTTGTTGTAATTAATAGTAATTCGTTGTTATTCATTGTTTAATATTTGTTGTTCGTGATTCGTAACTTGTGGTTCGTTGAACAATAATTTTGAATTTTGGAGTTTAAATTTTGAATTATTTTCCTTCAACCTTCAACCTTCTTCCTTCAACCTTAAATAAGTATTAGTGTTAGTTTATAATTTTTCATTGTATAGAACCTTAACTAACCTCAACTAACATTAACTAACCTCTAACTAACCTTTATTTATAACCTTTGTCTTTCCAACTCCCTCATTTTAAGCTCTTTCCTTTTAATCTTACCAGTTAAAGTCATGGGAAGAGACTCTACAAATTCAATTTCCCTTGGATACTCATGAGCTGCAAGTCTCTTTTTTACAAACTCTTTTATCTCTTTTTCTAATTCTTCAGTTGGTTTTACTCCCTCTTTTAATACAATAAATGCTTTTACAATCTCTCCTCTAACTTTATCAGGTTTTCCAATAACTGCAGAAAGTGAGACAGCAGAATGCTTTATTAAACAATCTTCAATTTCAGACGGACCTATTCGATATCCTGCGCTTGTGATTACATCATCCTTTCTTCCAAGAAAATAGAAATATCCATCCTCATCCATTTTCCCCATATCTCCAGTTAACAACCATTCATTTATAAATTTCTCCTTTGTAGCTTTTTTATTTTTCCAGTATTCTAAAAACATTACAGGATCTGGAGATTTAACAGCAATCTCTCCTTCCTCCCCTGAAGGTAAAACATTTCCATTTTCATCGACAATTTTAACTGTATGACCAGGAACTGCCTTACCCATTGAGCCTGGTTTTACTGGCATAATTTCAACACAATTTGACACAATCATATTTGCTTCTGTTTGACCGTAAAATTCATTTATAATCAATCCAAATTCATCTTTAGCCCATTTTAAAGTCTCCTCACCAAGTGATTCTCCTCCACTTGCAATTGTTCTTAAATTTAACTTAAATCTTTCTTTTATATTTTTAACATTTCTTAAAATTTTTAAAGCTGTTGGTGGCATAAAAACATTTCTAACTTTATGCTTTTCCATTAAAAAACAGGCTTTTTCAGGGTCAAACTTTTTCATTCTACATGCTAAAACAGGGATTCCATGATATAAACTTGGAAAGAGAACATCGTATAATCCTCCAATCCAAGCCCAATCAGCTGGTGTCCAGAAAAGATCATTTTCCTTTGGAAAGAAATTATGAGAAATTTCCACTCCAGGAAGGTGTCCAAGAAGTGTTCTATGCGCATGCAAAGCTCCTTTTGGTGGTCCAGTAGTACCAGAAGTATAAATGATTAGTGCCGGATATTCTGAAGATGTTTCTAATGGAGTGAATTTATCAGATGATTTATCCAAATTTTTATAAAAATCAATTATTAAATCATCCTCTTTTACATCTCCAACAACAATTACTTTTTCAAGATACTGAAGTTTATCCTTAATTGTTAAAATTTTCTCTAAATCGTTTTTATTTAAGATTAAAACCTTTGCTTCACTGTTATTCAATCTGTATTCAAGAGCATCTTCACCAAAGAGAACAAATAATGG
>JALVYZ010000319.1 GCA_027037705.1 bacterium
GAATGGACATGAATATTTCTAATTTTTGAAGGAATCTCTTGAGGATAAATAACAACATTATCGCCAACTTTAATGCTTCCTGAAATTGTAGTACCAGTTACAACAGTTCCAAAACCCTTCAAACTAAATACTCTATCAACAGGTAATCGGAATATTGAAGAAATTGGTTTTTCAGGTGTAAATTTTTTAGCAAGTTCAATTAAATAGTTTTTTAACTCATCAATTCCTTCATTGGTTTGGGAAGAGACAAAAAAAATTGGAGAATTTTCTAAAAATGTCCCTCTTGTAAAATCATTAATTTCTTCTTTAACTAATTCCAGAATTTCTTTATCAACTAAATCAATTTTTGTTACAACAACAAACCCTTTTTTTATCCCTAAAAGCTTACATATTTCAAAATGTTCTTTTGTTTGTGGCATAATACTCTCATCTGCAGCGATTATTAACATTAAAATATCAATTCCATAAATTCCAGAAACCATATTTTTTATAAATTTTTCATGGCCTGGAACATCTATAAAACCGATTATTATATTTTTCTCAGGAATTTTTAAGAAAGCATATCCTGTTTCTATTGTAATTCCTCTTAATTTTTCTTCTTTTAGTCTATCCGTATCTATTCCTGTTAATGATTTAACTAAAGTAGTTTTACCATGATCAATATGGCCAGCAGTACCTACAATAAAGTAAGACATTTACAACTCCTTAATGGAAGTATGATAAAAATATTTACATTTTTCCAAAAAAAATGTAAAGGAGTTTAACATGAATTTGAAAATATTACTTATAGATGATGATGAAAGTTTGAGAGATATTATAAAAGATATTCTTGAGATGCATAATTATGATGTAATTACTGCAATTGATGGTCTTGATGCATTAAATAAATTTGAAGCAGATAATTTTGATCTTATAATAACTGATTTAATGATGGATAGATTAAATGGTATTGATTTTATAAAAAAATTAAAATCAAAATATGAAAATATCCCTCCTATAATTTTAATGACAGGTTATGGAAGTGTAGAGTCTGCTATAGAGGCATTTAAATTAGGAGTAAAAGATTATATTATAAAGCCTTTTAAAGTTTCATTATTATTAAATATTATAAGTCGAGTTTTAAAGCAAGCTTCATTAGAAAGAGAAAATATTCATCTTAAAGAAATTATTTCATTATATTCTGCGTCAGAAAAAATTAATAATTCAATTTTTGTAGATGAAATAGGTAAAACATTTGTTCAATCTATTAGAGAAATTACTAAAAGTTCTATTGTTGTTTTATATTTAAAAGATCAAGATCATAATATTTTGAAAACACAAGAAGATTTTTTTATGGTTTCTTCTAAAATTATTAAGGATAAAGAGAAAATTTTTAATATGTTTAAAGTCAAAATTCCTTTAGAATTAGCGTTAAAAATGTTTAATGAAAATAAAAATTTTTATATAATTAAAAAAAATATTCCTTTTGTTGAAGGTTTAAAAGATGTTTTTCAAACTGTTATTGTACAATTAAAAACTGCTTCTAATTTTATAGGTCTATTATTTATAATATCTCTCGATTATAATGTTCAATTACAAGAAGAGAAAATTAAGGCATTAAAAATATTAATTGATGAATCATCAATTGCCCTTGAAAATGCCCTTCTTTTTCAACAACAAGAAGAAATGTTTTTTCAAACATTGAATTCATTAGCATTAACAATTGATGCAAAAGATAAATATACCCATGGGCATTCTTTAAAAGTATCAAAATATTCTGAAATTATTGCAAAAAGGTTAGGAATAAATGAAAAAATTACCATTACAATAGTTGAGGGTGCATTAATACATGATATAGGAAAAATAGGGATTCCAGATGGGATTTTATTAAAACCTGGGAAATTAACAGATTATGAGGAGAGAATCATAAGAACTCATCCAGTCATTGGAAGAAATATTTTGGAACCATTAAAGAAAAATTTTGGGAAAATAATTGATATAACCTATCATCATCATGAAAGATACGATGGAAAAGGTTATCCAGAAGGATTAAAAGGAGAAGAAATTCCTTTAGAAGTTAGAATAGTTGCAGTTGCTGATTGTTTTGATGCAATGACATCAGATAGAGCATATAGAAAAGGTATGAGTATTGAAAAAGGAATTAAAGAGTTAATTAAAAATAAAGGAAGTCAATTTGATCCACAGATTGTAGATTGTTTTATTGAAGATATTTCTGAAATAAAGAGAATTTATTATTCGAAACCTGAAGATCTTGTTTCTAAATTCTAAATTTTAATTAAGGGGGAGAGTTATAATGGGGGAAAGAAAAATTAGAGTATTAATTGCAAAACCTGGATTAGATGGACATGACAGGGGTGCAAAAATTATTGCAAGAGCATTAAAAGATGCTGGTTTTGAAGTTATTTATACTGGATTACATCAAACACCAGAACAGATTGTAAATACTGCAATACAGGAAGATGTTGATGCTATTGGTTTAA
>JALVYZ010000320.1 GCA_027037705.1 bacterium
CCTTTTCTTCAATTGATACATGCTTTTGATAATCACAGTCACTACATAAAATTTGCCAAGCCATTTTTATCCCTCCTTTTTATATTATTGCTGGTGTTGGCGACTATAAAATATCACCAACACCGAACATATAATATATTATGTGATCTCCTAAATTTTTTTAAATTTTAAAAAACCTTCCATAAAAAGATATCAAAATTATTTATGACTTTCTTCTATTTTAAATAATAGTAAAGCTTTTCAAAATTTTCAAGAAAAATTGATATCTCTTTCTCAGTCCCAATACTAACTCTTAATGCTGTTTGGTACCCAAAACTTCTTAAAGAACGGATAATTACACCTCTTTTTAACATTTCATTAAAAAATTTTTCATTATCAATTTTAGGATCAAAAAAGATAAAATTTGTTTGAGAGGGGAGATAAAAGATTTGATGTTTTTGAAAGAATTCGTAGAGGATTTTTTTACATTTTAAATTATTATTGTATGTTTTTAATAAAAAGTCTTCATCATCAAGAGCTGAAAAAGCAGCAATTTGTGCTACTCCATTAACATTAAATGGCTGTCTAACTTTGTTTAAATTTGAAATAATTTCTTTTTTTGAAATACCATAGCCAACTCTCAAAGCTGCAAGCCCATAAATTTTTGAAAAAGTTCTCAAAATTATAATATTTTTATTTGGGAATTTTTTTATAAATTTTATTCCATTTACAACTTTGTCTTTATCAAAAAATTCAAAATAAGCTTCATCAATTATTACTAAT
Source organism: bacterium (assembly GCA_027037705.1). Taxonomy (GTDB): domain Bacteria; phylum DYJV01; class DYJV01; order DYJV01; family JALVYZ01; genus JALVYZ01. Next base: position 763 of record JALVYZ010000320.1, read on the forward strand.
ATATGTTCAGGAATTTTATCTAAAAATTTATATAGTTCCTCATTCGAAACATATGTCCCTGTTGGATTATTAGGATTACATATAATAATAATTTTAGTTTTTTTATTTATAGATTCTAATAAATTTTTTAGATCAAAAGTATAATTTTTTAAGGGAATTTCTTTATATTCGCCAAAAGTCTGTTGTGCAGCAATTTTATAATAAGCAAAAGTTGGAAAACAAGATAAAATTTCATCATGTTTTCCTATATAAGCTTTAAATATTAATTCAATAATTTCATCAGAACCATTCCCTATTATTATTTCTTCAAAATTTACATTTAATTTTTTACTTAATTTTTCTCTTAAATTGACACAATGGGAATCTGGATATATATGGATTTTATTTAAAAAATTTTTAATAGCCTCAATTGCTTTAGTACTTGCTCCAAATGGATTTTCATTTGAAGCTAATTTAATAGCATTTGAAATACCTAATTCTCTTTGTAATTCTTCTAAAGATTTTCCTGGTTTATATTCAATAATTCTATTTAATTGTGGATTTGGTTTAATCATTTATTTACTTAACTTTTTTATTATTTCACAAACTCTAACTCCAAGCTTTCTTCCATTTTCTAAATCTCCTTCTTTTGGCTCTCCAGTGCAAGCAACACCATAATGTCCACCAGCTTCAATAGGATCTCCAACAACAATCATTTCATGTATAAACATTGCATAAAGAATTGAAAAAATAGTTGTTTCTTTTCCTCCTGTAATATGACCTGATGTTGTAAAAGCGGCTCCAACTTTATTTTTTAATTTCCTTCTTACTACGACACTTCTATCAATTAAATCTTTTACCTCTGCACTCATTGTTCCAAAATATACAGGTGATCCTATAATAATACCATCAGCCTCAACTAAATCCTGAGGAGTAGTCTCTTTTGCTCTTTTAACAACAGCTTCAAATCCTTCGACAGAATTTACTCCTTGTGCTATTGCATTCGCAAGTTTTTCAGTATTTCCACCTTTTGTTGAATAAGAAATTAAAACTTTTTTCATTACTTACCTCCAATAAGTTTTTTCTTTTCCGTAAGGACATTTTTTAACCGCTTCAAAAAAATCATTTTCATCACAAATTGAACATTTCTTACATAAATCAATTTTAAATTCTTTATCAACTTCTAAAGGAGCGTCTGTTAATATTGAACATAATACTACTTTAACACCATGATTAGGGTGGACAAAAAACCCTTTTTTCCCAGTATTTCCAATCCCAGCTAATTTTGCCATCTCTTTATTTATTTCGCAATCTTTATTTTCACTCGTCAAATACAATGGAGGTAAAACTTCTGCCCTATATCCCTCAATTTTAAATAAATGAAAAATTCTATATGCAACATTTTCAATATGAGTTTTTATTAAATTTAGATGATAGTTAAATTTTTCTTCTGAAAAATTGTTAAACATATATTCATTAAAAGATTGAGCTAATACCATTGCAACTGTGTATGGTTTCTTATTAATTTTAGCAAATTGTACTATTTCTATATGATTATTAAATGCAAGTCTCTCTAATCTTGCCTGAAAAGGTTTAATATCAAGTTCCATATCTTCTCCTTTAAATTTCTATTAGTTCATAATTCATTGTTCCCATTCCTAACTCTTCAGCGTATTTCAACTGTATCATCCAATCTATCTCAGGATATACGCATTTTACTTTATCTTTAACTTTACAATCTTTAATTTTACTATATTCATTTACTTTTGCTTTATTAAGTAAATCTACTGAAGCTTTATCAATTGCAACAATATCATCTGAAACTAAAATTCCAATATCATGGGTAATTGGAGCATCATTAAATGGATAACAATCACATGCAGGACTTATATTTGTAAGAAAATTTACATAAATTATTTTATCCTTTTTCTCCTTTAAAATTCCATAAGTATACTCAACCATCTTTTCCATAAATTTAGGACCAGTTTCTGTCCACTGAATTTTTATAGCCTCTTTTGGACAGATTATTATACAATCTGCACATCCAATGCATTTTTCAGAATCTATTTTAGCTTTTTTATCGATTATTGAAATAGCACCAGCAGGGCATTTTTTAACACAGGTTCCACACCCCACACATGCTTTTTTGCTTACTTTTGGTGAAATATCTGAATGTTGAGCTAATTTACCTTTTCGAGAAGCTGCTCCCATTCCCATATTTTTAATTGCACCACCAAATCCACTTAATTCATGAAGTTTAAAATGAGCCATACTAATAATTGCATCAGCTTCCATAATTTCAGCACCAATGTAAACCTTTTTAAAATGTTTCAAATTCACTTCAATTTCCAATTCACTTTTTCCCCTTAATCCATCTGCAATAATTAATGGTGCGCCAACAGTTGAATAGGTAAATCCATTTTTTATAGCTGTTTCAAGATGGTCAACACTGTTACTTCTTGAGCCAACATAAAGGGTATTTGCATCAGTTAAAAAAGGTTTTGCTCCAAGTTTTTTTAACTCATTAACAATCTCTCTAAAATAGATTGGTCTTATAAATGCAGCATTACCAAGTTCTCCAAAGTGAAGTTTAATGGCAACTAAATCTTTTTCTTTAACTTTCTGTCTTAATCCTGCAGAATTACACATATTTATAATTCTCTGAAAAAGATTAGCTTTGTAATCTCCTGTAATTTTTGTAAAAAATACCTTTGATTTCATTTTTTACCTCATTTCAAAGTGTTAGTGTTGGTGTTGGTGATAATAATTTTTCATTTTTCATTATTAATTATTCATTAAAGTCCTATAAATACTCTTTTATCAACACTTCTGCAATTTGAACAGCATTTAAAGCTGCTCCCTTTCTTACATTATCAGCAACAATCCACATATTGATGCCATTTGGAATTGAAAAATCTTCTCTTATTCTTCCAACATACACAGGGTCTTTTCCAGCAGCATCTATTGCAAGAGGATATATATTATCTTCTGGTTTATCAACCAATACAACACCTTCTGCAGTTGACATTAAATCTTTAACCTCTTCTGCAGTTAATTTCTTTTCTGTTTCAATATTAACACTTTCTGAATGACCGTAAAAAACTGGAACCCTTACAGTTGTTGCTGTTACCTGAATTGAATCATCTTCCATTATTTTTTTTGTTTCATTCACCATTTTCATCTCTTCTTTTGTATATCCATTTTCTAAAAATACATCTATATGAGGCAGACAGTTAAAAGCAATTTGATGAGGATAAACTTTTTTTACAATCTCTTTTTGATTAAAAATCGCAATACACTGGTCAGCAAGTTCTTTGATTGCTTTATAACCTGACCCTGAAACAGCCTGATATGTTGATACCACAATTCTTTTAATTTTAGCTTTATCATGAATAGGTTTTAAAGGCACCACCATCTGAATTGTTGAGCAGTTTGGATTTGAAATAATGTATCTATTTTTGTAATCAGCAACTCTATGAGGATTCACTTCAGGAACAACTAAAGGTATATCATCTTCCATTCTAAAAGCAGAGCTGTTATCAATTACTACACATCCAGAATCTGCTGCTATTGGAGCAAATTCTTTACTAACAGCACCACCTGCTGAAAAAAGAGCAATATCAACTCCTTTAAATGAATTTTTATCTAATTTTTCAACAATTACCTTTTCACCTTTAAATTCAACTTCAGTTCCAGCAGACCTTTCTGAAGCAAGTAGTTTTATATTCTTAACAGGAAAATCTCTCTCTTCTAAAATTTCTCTCATTGTTTTTCCAACTTCTCCAGTTGCACCTACAACTGCAACATTGTATTCTTTCATAATTTCTTCCTCCATAAATTTTTTAGAAAAATTAACATAAAAATTTTTTTAAATCAATTTTTTATCTTGAATAAAAAAATAAAAAATTATAAAAATACTTATGAATTTTCTTGTCCAGATTAAAAATAATAAAATTCTAAAAATCGTTAATTTTTTCAAAGATTTTCTTCAAGGTAAGGAAAAGCCTATTATTCTTTCATTATTGTCTTTTTTTTCAAAAGGACATATTTTAATTGAAGATTATCCTGGAGTTGGCAAGACAGTTTTGGCATTGGCTATGTCAAAAATATTTGGATTAAATTTTGGTAGAATTCAATGCACTCCTGACTTACTTCCTTCTGATATTTTAGGAATAAATATTTATGATAAAAATCTAAAAAAATTTATTTTTAAAAAAGGGCCTATTTTTAACAATATTGTTTTAGTTGATGAAATAAATAGAACCACTCCAAAAACTCAATCTGCATTACTTGAAGCTATGGAAGAGAGACAAGTAACAGTGGATGGTAAAACCTTTAAACTTGAAATACCTTTTTTTGTAATTGCCACTCAAAATCCTGCAGAATTTACAGGGACCTTTCAACTGCCAAATTCTCAGATGGATAGATTTTTAATTTCATTTTCAATAGGATTCCCAGATAAAAATAACGAAATAGAAATGTTGAGAAAAGGAAGTCTTCATGAAAAGATTGAAAAAATAGAAAAATTAATATCAAAAGAAGAAATTGTAAGAATACAAGATGAAATAAAAGAAATATATGTTTCAGATAAAGTATTAGAATATATTGTTAAAATTGCTGAAAAAACAAGAGAAAGCAAATATTTATTATATGGAATTACTCCTCGAGCAACATTATCTCTAAAAGAATGTGCAAAAACTTTAGCATATTTTTCAAACAGAGATTATGTAAACTATTATGATGTGAAACTTTTAGCTCCTTATGTTTTATCTCACAGATTAGTCTTAAAAGAAGATTACTCCCAAATCAATAAATTTGAAATAATAAAAGATATTTTAGCACAAATTCCAGTTTTATAATTTATGAAATCAATCAAAATTACAAAATCTGGTTATATCTTCATTCTCACAACAATCTTTATCGGATTTGCAGCAATTAACACAGGAAATAATTTATTATATCTTATCACATCATGTTTACTTGGTTTTATGGGAATTTCAGGTTTTTTTGGAAAAAGAAATATTGAATCTTTAAGCATAAAATTGAAATATCCTAATGACATTTTTGCTAATAGAGAATTTTCTTTAAATATAGAAGTTAAAAATAAAAAGAGTATTTTTCCTTCATGGTTAATAAAAGTTAAAGTCAATGAAGATATCGTTATAATTCCATATATTGACAAAAATAAAAGAGAAAAAAAGAGTATTTTAATGACTTTTGAAAAAAGAGGATTAAATGAAATCAATGAAGTATACATATTTTCATCATTCCCTTTTAATTTCTTTATTCGTTCCAAAAAGTATAACTTAAATTATAAATTTTTAGTTTATCCAGAACCAATAAAGTATAATATTTTTCAGAAATCAGATTCAAAAATTAACTCAGGGGTAGAAGAATTAAATAAACCGGGATATTCAAATGATTTAATAAACATTAAAACATATTTTAATGATCCTGTTAAATTAATTCACTGGAAATTATCTTCAAAATATGACGAACTATTGGTAAAAGTCTTATCAACACATTCAGATAAACCTTTACTAATTGATTTTGATAAAATCGATTTAGAATTAGAAAAGAAATTATCTGCAATAACTTATTTAGTATGTAAAAAGGATAATATTATATTAAAAATCAAAAAGAAAATTTTAAAAAGTAGAAAAGAAATCTTAAAAAATCTTGCACTATATAAATAATTTTTACTGTTTAAAATCATATGAAAGTAAAAACATTACTAAAATTCTTAACAATTTTTATTGTATTTTTTGCTGGATTTCCATTGGTTAAATATATAAATCCTCTCTTATCAATTTTTACTCTTTTTTCAATAATTGTTTCATTAAAATATGAAATAAAAAATAGATGGTTACTTAATGTTGTTGCTATCATTACTATAATTGTTACATTATTTAAGCTCTCATCTGAAAATTTAGTTATTCCAATTATTGAGGCATTATTTATTTTAATTGGAATAAAATTTTTGGAAGAGAAAAAATATAGAGACTACATGCAAATATTTTTAATGAATTTGTTATTAGCAGCAGGATTTTCATTATTTACAGTTAAAATTTTTTATTTATTTTATTTTTGTATACTATTAATTTTTATGACTTTAGCAGCAATAATTTTGACTTTTTATAATGAAGATGAAATGATCATTATAGATAAAGATGCAATATTAAAATTATTTTTTAATTCTATTTTAATTTTTATTTTATCAATCCCTATTTCAACATTAATTTTTATTATTTTACCAAGAGTTAACAATCCTCTATTTAAGTATTTAAATCAGGAAAAAAAAGCATTAAGTGGTTTTAGCAATAAATTAACTCTTGGAGATATTAAAGAAATTCAAGATGATAATTCTATAATTTTTAGAGCTATTACAAAAAAAATTGAAAATAAAAATTTATACTGGAGGGGCTTTGTTCTTGATTATTTTGATGGTAAAACATGGAAAAATTCAAATAAAATTAATGAAAACATTAAAAATATAGAAATAAAAGGGAAATTGATAAAACAAATTATTTATCTTGAACCATATTATAACAAATATTTATTTACACTCGATAAACCAGTGGTAATTGGCATAAAAAAGATAAAGTTTAATGGATTAATTGGAATTGAATATCCTAAAAATTTAAATAAAAGAATAACGTATACAGTATATTCAATTATCTCAAACTCAGCTTTTCAAAAAAATGTTAATAGGAAAATATATTTACAATTACCTAAAAAAATTTCTCCAGAAATTTTAAAATTAACAAAAAAATTAAAAACTAATTCAGAAGTTAAAACTTTAAAAAATATTGAAAAGTTTTTTTATAAAAATAATTTTAAGTATGAAATAAAAAATTTACCTTTAACAAATTCACCAATAAAAGATTTTTTATTTAAATATAAAAAAGGAAATTGTGAATATTTTGCTGCATCTTTTGCTCTTCTATTAAGATTATGCAAAATCCCAGCACGAATTGTGGCAGGATATATAGGTGGAGAATATTCAGACATTGGAGGATATTATATTGTTAGACAAAAAAATGCTCATGTATGGATAGAAGCTTATATTAATAAAAGGTGGTTAAGAATTGATCCTGTAAATTTTGCAAAAAATATATATTTTAAGAAATCTAAAAATAAATCAGCCTCATATAATTATTCATTATTAAAAAAACTAAGAATATATATTGATATCATTAATTTTTATTGGATAAAATTTGTTATTAATTATGATTTTCAAGAGCAAATTAAAACTTTTATAAAATTTTCATCATTTAATAAAAATTTTATAATTTCTTTAGCTAAATTTTCTTTTTTGATATTTTTTTTATTTTTATTTTCATTTTTTATTTTTTTAGCATTTGGTGTTCTATTTTTATTTTCTTCTCTTTTT
>JALVYZ010000321.1 GCA_027037705.1 bacterium
CAATATGCCATAGAGCTTTAAAAATTAGTATACTGCATGCAATTCCTAAAATAAAAAAAAATATTTTATAAAGGAATGTTCCCATGTTTTTTCCAAGGATTTTTATCTTCTTTATTTTCTAATGACTCATAAGCTTTAATTAAAATTTTTCTTGTTTCCTCTGGTTTAATAACTTTATCAATATATCCTAAACTTGCTCCTAAATATGGATTTGCAAATTTATCTCTATACTCCTGAATTAATTCCTCTCTTTTTTTATTAGGATCTTCAGCATTTTGGAGCTCTTTTCTAAAAACAATATTAATTGCTCCTTCTGGACCCATTACTGAAATTTCTGCTGTTGGATAAGCAAAAACATAATCTCCTCTTAAATGCTTTGAATTCATAGCGCAATATGCACCACCATAAGCTTTTCTTGTAATTACTGTTATTTTTGGCACAGTTGCTTCAGCAAATGCATATATTATTTTTGCACCATGTCTAATTATTCCACCATACTCCTGTTGAGTCCCAGGAAGATAACCTGGTACATCTTCAAGAACAAGAAGTGGAATATTAAAGCAATCACATGTTCTAACAAATCTTGCGCATTTATCTGAAGAATTAATATCAAGGCAACCTGCATAATACATTGGATTATTAGCAATAACTCCAACAACTTTACCATTTAATCTAATAAATCCAACAATCATGTTAGGTGCAAATTTTTCTTGAACTTCAAGAAATTTACCGTTATCTGCAATTAATTTTATTATTTTTTTCATATCATAAGGTCTTTTAGGATTTGCTGGGACTACTTCATTCAATTCTGGTATTATTTTATCTGGATTTTCGTTACATTCAACTACAGGTGGTTTTTCTTTGTTACTTTGAGGTAAATAACTTAATAACTCTTTTACTTTATTAATGGTGGCTTCATCATTTTCACATGCAAAATGAACATTACCAGACTTTGTCATATGAGTATTAGCACCACCTAAAGTTTGATGGTCAACATCTTCATGTGTAACGGCTTTTATAACCTGTGGACCTGTAATATACATATAACTTGTATTTTGAGTCATAATAATAAAATCCATAATTGCAGGAGAATATACTGCTCCTCCAGCACAAGGGCCTAATATTGCAGCTATTTGTGGAATAACTCCTGAGTATAAAGTATTTCTTAAAAATATTTCAGCATAACCTGCTAATGATGTAATTCCTTCTTGAATCCTTGCTCCACCTGAATCATTAAAACCCACTATTGGAGCATTATTTTTTGCTGCCATATCCATAACTTTGCAAATCTTTTCAGCATGAGCAAGGCTTAAAGAACCGCCAAAAACTGTAAAATCTTGAGCAAATGCATAAACTAATCTTCCATTTACCTTACCAAATCCAGTAACAACTCCATCTCCAAGAATCTTTTTTTTCTCCATCCCAAAATAATTGCATCTGTGTTCTTTAAACTTATCAAGCTCAACAAAAGTTCCTTCATCAAAAAATTTAGCTAATCTTTCCCTCGCTGTTAATTTACCTTGAGCATGTTGTTTTTCAATTTTATCTTTTCCTCCACCAAGTTCAGCTTCTTTTTCCATGTTGTCCAATTTTTCAAATAAATCTTTAAGCTCCACTTTTACCTCCTTTGATTAATATACGATTTCAAAAGTATTTCCTTTTTGTTTAGCCTTATACATAGCTTCATCTGCTTTTCTTATAACTTCCTCAAAACTTTCTTTTTTTTCTACATAATATGCTCCTCCACTTATTTTAACTCTAATTTCATTATTTTTATAAATAAATTTAGCATTAGATACTCTTTCAATAATCCTTTTCCCAATATTAATGGCTATTTCTTTAGTTATGTTATTAACCAGTATAACAAATTCATCACCTCCATACCTGCAAACAATATCACCGTCTCTTGTACATTTTTTTATTAGTTCTGCAACCTTTTTTAAAATTAGATCTCCTGCTAAGTGCCCATAAGTATCATTAATTTCTTTAAAATTATCTAAATCAAAAAAGTACAAAGCAAATCTATTTTTTCCAGGAATAAAATTTGATAACAATCCCTTTAATTTTATTTCAAAAGCTCTTCTATTATAAACAGAAGTCAATTTGTCAATAAATGCTTTTTTTTCTAAATCTAATACTTTCTTTTCAAATTGAAATGCTTTTTCATTTAATATTTTAATTTTATTTTTTAAAATTTGAATTTCATTACTATAGAAATCTATAAAATTAATTAACTCTTGAATAACCTTTTTAAGAATAATTATAACATCTGAGGTTTTTTTTAAATCTTTTATGTTGTATATTTCGTTTTCTATGCTTTTAAGTTTTGTTTTAAATTTGTTAATTTGAACATTAATATTATTTATTAGTTCTTCAAAATTTTTTATAAGTTCTTTTATATTTTCTCTATTTTCATAAAAATCAAACTCAAAAAAATAACTGTAATTTTCAAAAAAAGTTTTTATCTTTTTCTTGAATTCTTCTAAGTCTTCAAGTGATAATAAATTGTCTATTTCTTCGTTTAATGATTTGAATTCATAAAAGAGATAGGATTCTCTAATTAAAAGATTCTGAAAATTCTTGAATATTAGCTTTAATATTGTTCTAAACAAAAACATTAAATCATCTTTTCCCATTTTTTATCCTATAATTTTTTTAAATATATAAGAAATTCTTTGTTCCCTTTTTGGCCTAAAATTGGAGATTCAACCAAACCTAATATACTTAAATTAATTGAAGAAAAAAAATCCTTTAAATTTGATATTACTTTCTCATGGATATTAGAATCTTTTACTATTCCTCCTTTTCCTACTTCATCCTTGCCTGCTTCAAATTGAGGTTTTATTAATGCAATTATTTCTCCATTATCCTTTAAAAAATCCAAACATTTTGGTACAATCAATTTTAATGAAATAAAAGACACATCAATTGTACATAAATCGATTAAATCTAATATTTTATTAGATTTAATATATCTAAAATTACATTTCTCAATATTTATTACTTTAGGATTATTCCTTAACTTGTAATGTAATTGACCATATCCAACATCTATTGCATAAACTTTATTAGCTCCATATTGCAACAAACAATCTGTAAAACCACCAGTAGATGCACCAACATCCATACAAATTTTATCTCTTACTTCTACATTAAATTGATTCAGTGCATATTCTAATTTTAAACCACCTCTACTAACAAATTTGGGTAAGGCTTTTATTTCTATTTCAATATCTTCTGTAAATTTTTTTCCTGGTTTATTCACTTTAATATTATTCACAAAAACTTGACCTGCAAGTATCATAGCCTGAGCTTTATGTCTGGATTCTACTATATTCTTTTCTGTTAAAATTGTATCAAGTCTTTTTTTCATATTTTAAATGATTCCATCAATTTATTTAATTCATCAGCTTTTTTAGAAAAAACCTCTACAGTTTTTTCTAATTGTTCAACAGAAGAAATTATAGATTCAAAATTTTTATTGTTAAGCTCTGCAATTTCATTATATTTTATAATATTCTTTGAAATGATTGATATTGAAGTATATTGCTGTTCAATAGCAACAGCTATTTTTTCAGAGTCTTTTTTATTTCTATCTGCAGTTTCTTTTATTTCATTTAATTTTTGATAGATTGATTTTGAAATATTTATTCCTTCTGATATTTTTGAGTTAATGGTTTTCAAATAATCGTAAATATCCTCAGTTGATTTACTTGAGGTATCAGCAAGTTTTCGAATCTCTTCTGCAACAACAGAAAATCCTTTACCATGTTCCCCAGCTTTTGAAGCCTCAATAGATGCATTTAAAGATAATAATTTTGTTTTTTTGGCTATCTCACTAATAATATTAATTATTTCGTCAATCTTTTCAGATAAGTTAGATATCTCATTTAGCCAATTCATTAAATCTTCAATTGCTCTATAGCTACTCATAGCTTTATTATAATTTTCTTCAGAAATTTTTTTATTTTCTATTGCATAGTCTTTTATATCAGAAATAGATTTTTCAATTTCTACTATTGAAGTTGAAAGTGATTCAGTATTATTCAGTTGTTCAAGCATATTTTTATTATTTTCTGTTAACTTACTTAAAATATTATTTAAATTGTTTTGTATTTCTGTTGATGAAGAATCCATATATTGTGTTAATGATTTTACATTTGAAATAATATTACTCATTCCTTCTTTTAACTTTATAAATCCTTTTTCAACAGATTTTATTTCTACTTCATTAAATTTTTTAAAATTTTTCAGTTGTTCATCAATTTTAGAAAGATCACCTTTTGAAATGTTTTCAAAAATTTTTGTAGTGGATTCAACAAGGTCAAAATATGGTTTTGATAGTATTTGTAAAAGAATAGCTATGCAAATTATTAGGATTACAGTAATAATTATAACAGTATAAATAGTTTTTTTAAAAGCAAGCTCTCTTTTTTGTTTCAACTCTGAAATTAACTTTGCATTTATATTTTTTTCTAATATTCCAATTATATATGGAAAATTTTTTAAAGATTTAATATAAACTATTAAATTTTGAGAAGCGTAATAAAAGTCTGCTCCTTTATAATAATTTTTAAAAAATTTATGCAATCTTTTATTTAAATTTTTATCTTTGAAGTAAATAGAAAATAACTTACCCTTATTTTTTTTTATTTCTGGATCATATAAAATTTTACCATTTCTATCAAAAATTATAACTTTCTGAGTTTTATTTTCATTATAAAAATTACTACTAATGTTAATAAGATGATCAATTATAATTGTTAGCCCTTTTAAATAATCATCAAGCATCTTTTCTGTTAAATCAATTTGTGATTTCAAATTATTGATCTCTATTTTTTCAATTTTCTTCTGAAAATTAGAAATATCATTTAATATTTCAGATTGATATAATTTTATATTTATAATAGTTATGATTAATACTGTTATTATTACTATAATATTAGAAAATAATAAAAATTTACTTTTTAAGCTTGACATTTTATGTCTCCTCTATATTTATTCTAATTATGAAAATTACATTTTGCTCTATAACAAATAATGAAAGATTAGACAAATATCTATTTGATATTTTTTCAAACTATTCGAGAAATTTTTATACAAAATTAATAAATGACAAAAAAGTTTTAGTCAATAATAAAATTCAAAAAAGTAGTTATAAAATTAAAAATAAAGATTTAATTGAAATTCAAATAACCAAACCTAAGAAAATAGACTTATCTCCTCAAAAAATTGATATTGAAATTTTATTTGAAGATAAAGATATTATTATAATAAATAAACCAGCAGGAATTGTTGTCCATCCATCAGCAGGACATTTTGATAATACTATTGTAAATGCACTACTTTATCATTGTAATGATTTATCATCTATTTCCGGAGAAATTAGACCAGGAATAGTTCATAGATTGGATAAAAAAACATCAGGAATATTGATTGTTGCAAAAAATGACAAAGCCCATATTGGTTTATCAAATCAGTTTAAAGAAAAAAGGATAAACAAGTATTACAAGGCTCTCGTTTTTGGTAAAATAAACAAGAAAAAAGGAAGGGTTGAAAATTTTATTGGCAGACATAAAGTTAATAGATTAAAAATGAGTTCATTCACAAATCATGGCAAAATCGCAGTTACAAATTTCACAGTTGAAAAATATATTAATAACTTTACTTTGATAGATGTAAATATTGAAACAGGAAGGACTCATCAAATCAGAGTTCATTTTTCAGAAATGGGTCATCCTGTTGTTGGCGATGATTTATACATTTCAAAAGGAATTTTAAAAAAATATTCTAAAAAAATTTTAGATAAAATTGATAAATTAAACAGATACTTTTTGCATGCATATAAAATGATATTCGTTCATCCAGTTAAAAATGAAAAAATGCAAATTGAAATAGATTTACCAGAAGAATTAAAAGAATTTCTGAAATTTCTGGAGGAGGAAAATGTTAAAGAAAATAGTAATTGAAGCTGGTAAAATTATTAAAGATAATTTTTATTCTGCTAAAGATGTTAAATTTAAAGGAGAAATTGACCTTGTTACAAAATTTGATATTGAAATTGAAAAATTTTTATACAAAAAATTAAAGGATATTTATCCTGAATTTGTAATAATTGGAGAAGAAGAAAGTTATGATACACAATTAACAAATGCTCCAAATAGAATTTATATAGATCCAATTGATGGGACAACAAATTTTGTTCATTCTATACCATTTGTGGCAGTATGTGTTGGCATTATTAAAGACAATAAACTTTTTGAAGGAGCTATTTATAATCCCATATTAGATGAATTTTTTTATGCAAAAAAAGGGGAGGGTGCATTTTTAAATGAAAAAAAGATTTATGTTTCCAAAGAAAATAAATTAGAAAGATCTCTTGTTGTAACTGGTTTTCCTTATAATATTAGACAGGATGAATTTACTTTTAACTGGAATATAGAAACTGTAAAAAAAGTACTAAAAAATACTCTTGCATTCAGGCGACTTGGTTCAGCTGCAATTGATTTATGCTATGTAGCAAGAGGAAGTTATGAAATTTTTTACGAAATGGGATTAAAACCATGGGATGTAGCTGCTGGAATTTTAATTGTTGAAGAAGCAGGTGGAAAAGTAACCAATGAAAAAGGAAAAGAATTTGACCTGCATGAAGATAAAATTATTGTTGCTACAAATAGTAAACTGCATGATAAATTTTTAAAACTAATTAATAATATTTAACTTTTTAAAAGATTTAGCTAAATATTTTATTTACATCAAGAAAAAATATTCACTTATTGAAAATTCTGTCGATGTATGATAAGGAAAAAATATTAGGTTTTTGACAGAAAAATAAGAGGTGGGATTTTTCTAATCTATTAAAATTATTAAAAAACCATTTTTCAAAATTATTATTGACATAAAATAAAATTATGTATTATATTAAAAAATCTGGTGTTTTTAGCGTACCTATAAGGAATTGAAACCCCGATGTTGCCGTTAGGTGCAGATGATAGAGCAGGTGTTTTTAGCGTACCTATAAGGAATTGAAACCTAATTAGCGCATCTTCTATATCTTTTTTACTTTTAAGTTTTTAGCGTACCTATAAGGAATTGAAACAGCGAAGCTAAATAAAAAGTTAGAAAAGGAGGGAAGGTTTTTAGCGTACCTATAAGGAATTGAAACAGAAGAATTAAACAAAAAATTAAAAGAGGAGGTAGGTTTTTAGCGTACCTATAAGGAATTGAAACAACTACAGAAATACCAGCCTTATTTACTATTCTTTGGGTTTTTAGCGTACCTATAAGGAATTGAAACTTGTATCGTAAGAGAAATCTTTAAATTTTTCATAGAAGTTTTTAGCGTACCTATAAGGAATTGAAACATGGAAATAATCCTCAGCATTAAATCTACTTTTAAAAGTTTTTAGCGTACCTATAAGGAATTGAAACGTAGACTATGAAATAAATGAAAACGTTTTCAAAGATGGTTTTTAGCGTACCTATAAGGAATTGAAACGTAGACTATGAAATAAATGAAAACGTTTTCAAAGATGGTTTTTAGCGTACCTATAAGGAATTGAAACAGTTCTGAATACCAATTATAGTAGTATGTCTTTTCATGTTTTTAGCGTACCTATAAGGAATTGAAACTAAGTAATCTCTATAATCTCTAATCTCTTTAAAAAGTTTTTAGCGTACCTATAAGGAATTGAAACATCCGTGCGGGTTAGGTAGGGTAATCCAAGTGCGGAAGTTTTTAGCGTACCTATAAGGAATTGAAACATATATTCTTTACAATTTTCAGCAAGTGCACTTGATCCTGTTTTTAGCGTACCTATAAGGAATTGAAACATAGCAATTACTGTTTTTCCTTTACCTGGTGGTAACGTTTTTAGCGTACCTATAAGGAATTGAAACTTCTCCTCAAAATGCTTTAAGATCAGCATGGTTAATCTTGTTTTTAGCGTACCTATAAGGAATTCTGTAATGGACAAAAAAATTAAAAAAGGAGGTGAAATATGCCAAAAATTGAATAGCTGTGTGAAACAGCCCCAAATACTATATTAACAAAACAGGTATTTATATTTGTAATAATTTGAAGGAAATAGCTTTCAAACCA
>JALVYZ010000322.1 GCA_027037705.1 bacterium
CACCATCTGGTCCACCTTTAGGGACAAATTTCTCTCTTCTAAAACTTACACACCCTCTTCCACCATCACCAGCTTTAACTTTCAATATTATCTCATCAACAAACTTCATCTTTTACCCTTCTACCTTACACCTTCAACCTTTATTCCTATAAAATAAAAACCCCCTCTCTGCATAAAAGCAAGAAGAGGGGGTTTTTAAAAAATAGGAGGGGGATCTCCTAATTCACAGGGTATACACTAATCTTCTTTCTTTTTTTATCTAATCTTTCAAATTTTACAATTCCATCAATTAAAGCATAAATTGTATAATCTTTTCCCATCCCAACATTTAACCCAGGATGAAATTTTGTTCCTCGTTGTCTAACTATAATATTTCCTGGTTTTACTCTTTCTCCACCGAATTTTTTTACTCCAAGTCTTTTGCTAATACTATCTCTTCCATTTCTGGTACTTCCACCAGCTTTTTTATGAGCCATTTATTAACCCTCCACTCTAATCTCTTTAATTTTAATCTTTGAATACCACTGTCTATGTCCCTTTTTCCTTCTATAATTTTTTCTTCTCTTATATTTAAAAACAATTATTTTTTTATCTTTTGCTGTTTCCAAGACTTCTGCAACTACTTTTACTTTATCTAACAAAGGAGCTCCAGTTAAAATTTCATCATCTTTGTTAACAAGTAAAACTTTATCAAAATTTACTTCACTCCCTACTTCAGCATCTAATTTTTCAACTTTTAACTGTTGTCCTTCTTCTACTTTATATTGTTTCCCACCTGTTTCTATTATTGCATACATAACTTTTCTCCCTTAAAAAATGTCCAGCCTACATATATGATTTTTATTATTTTGTCAAGTATATTTAAACAATTTGTGTCTTTTCTATTACACTAACTACATTGTAACCTTTCTCATTTATTAATTTTTTTATTTCATCTATATTTTCAATCAATTCTGTTCTTACTATTAAATGTTTTTTATGTAAATATTGAGGTAAATCCATTACTGAAAGGAGTCTGATTTCTATATTTCTCTCTTTCATTAAAGTTGCAATATCAACAATTGCAGCATCTGTTTTATCATCATCAATTTCAATAGTAAATCTTGTTACAGGCTTATCAAGCCCATTCATTTGAACCATGACATTAAATAAATCGTTTGATGAAATATATCCAACAAGTTTACCTTTTTCTAATACAGGTAAACCACCAATTTGATATTTATGCATAATAAAAGCAGCTTGTTCAAATGATGTATCTGGAGAAACAGTTATAACCTTTTTATGCATAACATCTTTTACTGTCATTTTAGATAAAAGATAATTTAATTCATAAATACTAAGTGTTGTAGCTTTTGATGGTGTTGCTTCTTTCAAGCCTTTTCTTGAAACTATCCCAACTAACTTTCCATTATCTACAATTGGTAATCTTTTAATATTATTTTCTTTCATAATTTTTAAAGCATCATAAATTGATGTACTGCTTGGAACTGTAATTACATTTGTTTTCATAAAATCTCTTACTCTCATTTTTTGCTCCTTTTATTTTATTGTATACTATCCAAATAACAATTATAATCTTCTATGTCAATATTATTTAAGATTTTATTTTTCAGGAGGAGTTAATGTTAAAATTATATCAATATACTTATCATCAATTATGTCTGGCAAAGGAATTTTGAATTTATACAGTTTCTTTACTGCACGCAGAGCTGATTCATTAAAAATTTTATTATCTGATTTAGAAATTATAACAGGCTCTCCAATAATAGTCCCATCTTTTCTCACTCTTAATTTAACTTTTATTTTTAAAAAAGGAAGTTCATTATCTGGAATAGATTTAGGGAAAATCCATAACCTTTGTACAAGAGAAACAAGTCTATTAGCATAAAAATATGCAGCTTCTTTTTTTAATTCTTTTTTTAACTTCTCCTCTTCTTCTTTCTTTTTTAAAGCCGCAACCCTTTTATGAATAGAGGATAAATCTACTTTATGCTTTTTTGAGGTTTTACTTTTTGTTCTTGATTTAGTTTTTAGTTTAGATTTTTTATTTTTAGTCTTTAATTTTGATTTAAATTTAGTTTTTTTAGTCTTATTATGAAATGATTTTCTTTTAACTTTCTTTATTTTTTTATGTTTTGTTTTCCTCTTATTAGATTTAACTTTAGTTTTGTGCTTTCGAATAACTTTTTTTATTTTAGGTTTAAGTTTTATCTTATTTTTAGACTTTGTTTTAGGTTTTGGTTTTACTTTTTGTTGAATCTTTAATAATTTTACTTTAGTTAATTCTTTTTTTTTTAATTTTATATTTTGTATTGGAGAAAATAGAAGTAATTGTGGTTTAGAAAAATATAAAACTAAAATATGAAATCCAAACGAAATAATAAAAAAAATTAATAATCTTTTATGTGAATTCATAATAATCTAAATTTTTATTAGTGAAACTACTGAGTAACAAGCTATCCCTTCTTTTCTTCCAGTAAAACCAAGTCCTTCTGTTGTTGTTGCTTTAATATTAACTCTATTCTCAGAGATATTTAATATTTTTGCAAGATTTAATTTAATAATATTTTTATAATCCTTTAATTTTGGCTTTTCACAAACAATTGTACAATCTATATTATTCACTAAAAATGTATCAGATATTTTTTCAAGTACTTTTTCTAATAGAATAGTACTTCTAATATTTTTGTATTCTTTATTTGAATCTGGAAATAATTCCCCAATATCTCCAATTGAAGCTGCTCCTAATATACCATCAATAATTGAATGTATTAACACATCTGCATCTGAATGACCTTCAAGTCCATATTCATAATTAATTTTTACTCCACCTAAATAAAGTTCTCTTTCTTTAGAGAATTTATGCACATCATATCCAAATCCAACTAATATGTTAGAATATATATTCATAATATCTTCTTTTGTAGTGATCTTTATATTTCTTTTCTCTCCTTCAATGATTCTAAT
Organism: bacterium; assembly: GCA_027037705.1. Lineage (GTDB taxonomy): Bacteria > DYJV01 > DYJV01 > DYJV01 > JALVYZ01 > JALVYZ01. Next base: position 2,968 of record JALVYZ010000322.1, read on the forward strand.
ATTAATTCCTGCTACTTCAAAAATAGACGCATCATCAGTAAAATTAATATCTTTAATTGCATAATCAAAAAAAATTCTCAACAATTTTCCTTTAAAACCTTGTGGAGTCTGCACTCTAACTAACTTATCTCTATTTACTGTTTTAACAACAATTCCATTCTCTACCTCTTTTATTGTATCTTCCAATTTTATTACTGGAACTACACAATCTGAAATTTCTAATTCATTTAATAAGTTTGAAATTAATTTATTAGAAAGAAATGGTCTAACACCATCATGAATTAAAATTTTATCATTTTCATTAACTTCATGTTCAATTGCTTTTAATCCATTTAATACTGAATACTTTCTCTCTGATCCAGCGAAAACAATTTTAAACAATTTACTATGATTGAAAGTAAATAAATTTTTATCTTCTTCAGGAATTACAAGAATAATTTTCTCAATTTCAGGGTGATTTATAAATTTATTAAGAGTAAGTTCAAGAATTGTTTTAGAACCTAATTTATAGAACTGTTTTTTCTCTTTTGAAGAAAATCTTTTCCCTTTACCTCCTGCTACAATTATAGCATAATTCATTTATTAGAATTATCTTTAATTTTTGCAAAAATCATTCTTCCAGCAGTGGTTTGTAAAATACTTGTAACAACAACATCAAGTTTTTCACCTATCTTATCATTTCCATCTTCAACTACTACCATTGTACCATCATCAAGATAACCTATTCCTTGTTTTGCCTCTTTTCCTTCTTTAATGATAGTTATTGTTAAAGTTTCACCAGGTAAAGCAATTGGCTTCAATGCAGTTGCTAATGCATTAATATTTAATACTGTAATCCCTTGTACTTCCGCTAACTTCAGTAAATTATAATCATTTGTTAAAATTTTTGCATTTAATCTTTGTGCAAGTAAAATTAATTTTGAATCAACTTCTTTTACTTTTGGAAAATCAATATCCGTAATTTCAACTTCAATGTTAGTCTGTCCCTGAATTCTTTTAATTACATCAAGACCTCTTCTTCCTCTGACTCTTTTTAGATGATCATGAGAATCAGCAATATGCTGGAGTTCTATCAAAACAAACTGAGGAATTAATAATGTCCCTTCAATAAAACCTGTTTCACAAATTTCAGCTATTCTTCCATCTATTATAACACTTGTATCAAGAATTTTATAATTTTTATCTTCATCAGCTTTTCTAAAAAATGTTTTAAGGCTAAATTCACCACCTTTTTGAACCCCAATATGAATTCCAATATAAAATATTAAAATTTGGACAAATGCTATAACATAATTATATATTTTTTGATCAATAATAAAAGTAAAATCATTTTTTGTAATTAATTTTCCAATAAATAATCCTAAAAAAGCCCCTACTAATCCACCAATTAATTTTCTTAAGTCAAGCTTTTTTAAATATTCAATTGCAAAAAATGATAATATACAAAAACAAGATGTAATTAAAAAAACGATAAATGTTTTGACTTGTTCATGAAAAAAAAGATGATATAATATTGTTACTGAGGAAGTGAAAAAAATATAAAAAATTATATGAATAATAGGCAATTTATTTTACCCTTCTTGAAGGATTTTTTCAATTTCTTCTACTATATCATCTTTTTCAAGGGACTTTACTATGGAAATTTCCTGTGATAACAAATTTATAGCCATTTCATACATTCTTTTTTCACCAAAAGATAATTCTTTTCTTTTCTTTAAAACAAATAAATCTCTTAAAACTTCTGCTACTTCAAAAATAGATCCACTTTTTAATTTCTCATTATAGTCTTTAAATCTTTTATTCCATGCAACGTTATCTATTCTTACATCTTGTTCTTTTAAGATATCATAAACTTTTGAAATTTTTTCTTCTTCTATTAAATCTCTTATCCCTGCACTTTTTGGATTGTTGGTGGGAATCATTATTTTTAGATCTGAGTCTATAATTTTCATAATATAGAAGGATAGTTCCTGTCCTTCTATTTTTTTAATTTCTATTGAAATGATTTCTCCAACACCGTGGCCTGGATAAACTGCTTTATCACCAATCTTGTATTTTAAACTCACAATGATTTTTGCATACCATAATTTCAAAAAAAAGTCAATTAAAAAAAACTAATAAATTTGAGAAGTTATACTCAATTACTCTGCAATTACTTTAATTGGTTTTGAAAATTTACTTACATTAAAATTTTTATCAATACATCTTATCCTATAATAATAAACCTTTCCTTTTTTAACATTTGAATCAAAGAATTTTTCATCTTTAATTATATTCTTATTCAATCTTACAAATTTATTTTCTCCTTCAGCTTTTCTTTCTATGTCATACCCTAATATATCTTTAGAGATACTTCTTGTCCATTTTATCATAATTCCATTATTTGTATAAACTCCTGTAATAAATTCTGGCAACTCAGGAGGGGTCAAGTCTTCAGGAACTCCAGCAATATATAAATATTTTCCTTCAATTTTAGTTTTATAATAAGTATAAACAGGTGCTATATAAAATTCATAAACTTTTTTGTTTTCAAGATTATCTATTGTATACGAATTACCTGTGACTTCAGACGCTATGTTAATTATCTCATTTTTTAACTTTTGATAAATATTTATACCAATATATGATATATTTTTATATTTATTAATCTTCCAAGTGATTTTAAGGCTTTTATCATCAGGATGAACTTTAACATTAGAAATTATATCATTTAAAATTAACCAATCAACGCAAACCTTATTACTAAATCCACCTTCCTTTCCTTTTTTATTTTCCACTCTTATAGCATAACAATATTTATAATTATTTTTTAGTTTACTTATTTTTAAAGTAACAATATCTATATCTTGAGGTAATTCTGCAACATTAATTTTTTTAATTAAATCATAATTTTTATCTGATTTAAAGTTGTATTTAATACCTTCTGGAGCTTTTGCTTGATAAAGATTATAACTATTTATTTTATTTTCTTTCTTCACTCTTTTCCATGAAATTGCTAAGTTGGCTTTTTTAATTTCATAATTTAACTGTTTAACTTTAGGTATCCTTGAGAGAAAAGGAACTTTTGGAAATCTTTTTACAGCACATGCAGTAAAAACAAAAATTATTAAAAAAAATCCTAATATTTTAGAGAATTTCACTTTTCAGCCTCCTTTTTAAATATAACCCACTTTTTATTTTAACATTGTTCATTAAATATTAAAACAAACATTTATAATAATTTTTCAATTCCATTTAAAGCTTCATCTAATTTCTGAATGTTTTTTCCTCCACCTTGTGCAAATTCAGGTTTTCCACCACCTTTTCCATCAATTTTTTCACATATAAATTTTATAATTTCTCCTGCTTTTATTTTATCAGTTAGATTTTTCGTTACAGAACATATTACATTCACTTTATTTTCATTAATGGAAGCAATTATAACTACACCTTTATTTATTTTTGATTTAAAACCATCTAAAATTTTTCTCATTTCTTTTATATCTTTATCAGTTGTTTTAAATCTTACAAGTTTAATTCCATTAATTTCTTTTATTATATCATCAGTCTGTGATACAGATTTTGTTGATATTTCTACTTCCAACTTTTCAATCTTTTTATTTAATTCTCTATTTTCTGTTAATAATCTTTCAACTCTTTCTGTTAACTTTCCTATCTTCTCTTTAAACAAACTTAGTGCAGCAAAATAATCTTTTTCAATATCTCTCATATAATCTATTGCTTTTTGGCCAGTATAAGCTTCAATTCTCCTAACTCCTCCAGCAATACTTGACTCATTTATTATTTTAAATAAACCAATATTACCTGTTCTATCTAAATGTGTACCACCACATAATTCAATACTAAAATTTCCTATTTTTACAACTCGTACAACATCACCATACTTTTCTCCAAATAAAGCTATTGCACCAATTTTCTTTGCTTCATCAATTGGCATTTCTTTTTTCTCAACAACAGCATTTTCCCGAATTTTTTCATTAACAATATCTTCTATTTTAGCTATTTCTTCAAAAGTTAAAGCTTTAAAATGAGTAAAATCAAATCTTAATCTTTCTGGCTCAACCAATGACCCAGCTTGTTTAACATGTTCTCCTAAAACTTTTCTTAAGGCAAATTGTAATAAATGAGTTGCTGTATGGTTGCACATTGTTGGGATTCTTCTACTCTTATCGACCTCTAATTTACATTTATCTCCAACTTTTATAGTACCTTTTTTTACTTTAACTTTATGTACAATCAAATTATTAACTGGCTTTTGTGTATCATTAACTATAGCATAAAAACTTTCTCCTGAGATAACCCCTTTATCTCCTACCTGTCCTCCAGATTCCCCATAAAATGGGGTTATATCAAATATAATTTCACCTTCTTCATTCTCTGTTAATTGTTCTACTAAATTGTTATCTTTTATTATTTTTAAAACATTTCCTTCAGCTTCTAAATTATCATAACCTATAAATTTAATATTTAAATTTGATAATTTTTTATAAATTTCTGGAATCTTTTCTTCACCAGACCCACTCCATGCCTGTCTTGATTTTTCTTGTTGTTTACTCATTTCTTTGTTAAATCCTTCATAATCAAGTTTAAATCCATCTTTCCTAACAATATCTTCAGTTAAATCTACAGGAAAACCATAAGTATCATAAAGCTTAAAAACAACTTCACCAGGGATAATATTTTTATTTTTCTTTTTTAATTTTTTTATCTCTTCACTTAAAATTATTAAACCTTTATCAAGTGTTTTTAAAAATCTTTCCTCTTCTGCTTTTACAACTTCTTGAATATATGGTAAATTTTCCATTACTTCAGGATATTCATCATTCATCTTTTCTGCAACTTTTTCACTCATTAAATATAAAAATGGCTCATTGAGACCTAATATTTTACCATGTCTTGAAGCTCTTCTCATAATTCTACGAAGAACATATCCCCTACCCTCATTTGAAGGAATAACACCATCAGAAATTAAAAAGGTAATTGCTCTTGAATGGTCTGCAATTACTCTTAATGAAACATCTTTTTCTATGTCATTTCCATATCTTACACCTGAAATTTTTTCAGCATGAGCAATAATATCTCTTAATAAATCTGTATCATAGTTACTTTTTACTCCCTGAATTACAGCAGT
>JALVYZ010000323.1 GCA_027037705.1 bacterium
CTCTGTTGCATTAGGTGGAGCTCTTGGAGTTTACAAAAATACTCCAATGGAAAAAGCAGTAAGAGTTATGATTGAAAATGCTGTTAATTCAATTTCCAGATTGGTTCCTGAAAACTATTTTAGATATGGAGGCTCAAACAACACAACACAGAGAAAAGTTACTAAAACCTCCTCAACATCAACAGGTTATAAAAGCTTTACTGATACATTTTATGTTTCTGTAACAAGAACTTTAGTTAATGTTAGAAAAGGACCTGGGACAAATTATCCTGTAATCCAGAAAGTTAAAAAAGATACTCAATTAAAAGCACTTGGAGAGGAAGGAGCTTGGTATCAAGTTATGCTTCCTAATGGTAAAGTTGGCTGGATTGCTAAAAGTTTAGTAAAATAAAAAAAGCCCCTTGATAGGGGCTTTTTTTTATATATTTATAATAATTTAATATAAAATAATAAAATCTGAAAATTCTCCTTTATATTCTTTTTCTTTGAATTTAACATCTGTTACTTTTGAAGCAGGAGACCCCTTCCAGCACCAATTTATCAATTCAATAATTTTATCCTCTTCTCCTTCTACTTCTATTTCTACTGTGCCATCTAAATTATTTCTTACCCATCCTTTAAGTCCAAGCTCAGTTGCTTTATCTTTAGTATAAGCTCTATACCACACACCTTGTACTTTTCCAGAAACTATTATATTTACCCTTTTTTTCATTTGATTTCCTCCATGACCTGACTAATATTAACTATTTTAGATTAAACATCAACAGGTAATTCTATTATTACTTTAGTGCCTTCTGGTTTATTATCAAGTATTCTAATATATCCATTATGATCTGAAATGATTTTTTTTACAATTGTTAAACCAATTCCTGTACCTTTATTCTTTGTTGAAAAATATGGTTCAAATATTCTTTCTTTTATCTCATCTGGGACACCACTTCCATTATCTGAAATTATAATTTGGACCAAATTTAAGTCTTTAAGAAATTTTGTTTCAATTGAAATTATTTTATTTTCTCTTTTTATTTTGTCAAATGAATGAATTGCATTTTTTATAATATTAATTATTGCCTGGGAAAATAGATTCTTATCTATATTTACAAATTTAATTTTTTCGTCTTTATTAAATTTAAATTCAATATTTTTGTATGAATTTTTATACATAAGATAAATCTCTTCTAAAATTTCGTTCAAATTTTCTTTTTTAAGTTTTGCTTCTGGCATTTTTGCAAAATTTGAAAATTCATTTACCATATTTTTAATATTTAAAACATGCTGAACAATTGTATTGATTATTTTTTCAAATTCTTCTCTATTCTCATTTATCTGATTCAAATATTTTCTCTTTAATCTTTGAGCTGAAAGTTGAATTGGTGTCAAAGGGTTTTTTATTTCATGAGCAATCCTTCTTGCAACTTCACGCCAAGCAGCTGTTTTTTGAGAAATAATAATCTGTGTTAAGTCATTAAAAACAAATAAATATCCAATTATTTCATTCTTTTCATTATGTAAAGGTGTAAAAAAAACTGAAAGAGTTAAAAATTCATTATCAATTTTAATATTAAAATTTTTATTTATCTGTTTATTCTCAGTAATAAGATTTTTAACCACATTATTAAAAAAAGGATTGTTTATTTCATTATAATTTTTACCTAAAGCCAATGTTTCAAGTTTTAAAATCTTTTTAGCAAAAGGATTTATTGTGGTAATAATACCATTTTTATCTAAAGAAATAACTCCATTATTAATGTTATTTATAATATTTTCAATAAATCTTTGCCTTTCTATTAAATTCAACCTTGTTTCTTTTAAATCTTTTACCATTTTATTAAATGAATCTATTAAAACCCCTATTTCATCTTCAGATTTCTTTTCTATTGATGCGTCTAAATTTCCTCTACTTATCTCCTTTGTTGCTTCAGCAAGTTTATAAACCGGCTTTGTAATATCTCTTGCAATGTATATTGCAAACCAAGTTGCTAAAAATATAATCAATAAAGTGACTAAAAGAAGAGAAACAAGGTAAATTTTTTCAATTGGCGCTTTCATAACTTTTAAATAAGAATACTCTGAATAATTTTTTGAAATTTTGTCTAAATTTTTATGAATTTTTAAACCAATATAATATACAACAATTAAAAATTTTCTTTTATCCTTTTTGTAACCATACACTAAGTCCCTTTTTGTTAATCGAATTACCCCACTACCAGAATTTTTTCTTGAATTTACTACAATATTTAATAATTTTTCTTCATTTTCTTTTAAAGGCTTTCTTGGAAGATATTTTTTTAAAATTTTATAGTTATTTTTTACAAATTCTCCATAAATGTAGCCATCAATATCAAAATCTTTAAAATTTTTTTTATAAAAAATTTTTTCAGCAACTAACTTTGCAAGTTTTTCCTTTGTTTTATAATAATCTTTTGAAATATTTAATGTAGAAG
>JALVYZ010000324.1 GCA_027037705.1 bacterium
ATCTTGCCATATAAGATCCAGATCTATCTACTTTTGATGGATCTTTTCCAGAAAAAGCACCACCACCATGAGAACCAACACCTCCATATGTATCAACAATTATTTTTCTTCCAGTTAAACCAGTATCAGCCATAGGCCCACCTAATACAAATCTTCCAGTAGGATTTACATATATTTTAGTATTTTTATCAATTAAATCTTCAGGTATAACTTTTTTTATTACCTCCTCTATAATGCCTTCTCTAATAACATCATATTTAACATCTGGAGCATGCTGAGATGAAATAACTATTGCCTCTGCTCTCTTAGGCTTTTTATTTTCATACTCAATTGTTACCTGACTTTTACCATCTGGTCTTAAAAAATCTAATATCCCAGAATTTCTTACATAACTCAATCTTTTAGTTAACTTATGTGCATAATAAATCGGCATTGGCATATAAACTTCTGTTTCTTTGCAAGCATATCCAAACATTAACCCCTGATCTCCAGCTCCCTGATCAAGTCCTTCTTTATTAACTCCCATTGCAATATCAGGAGACTGTTTATCTATTGTTGTTAATACAGCACATGTTTTCCAATCAAATCCCATTTCTGATGAATTATAACCTATTTCCTTAATTGTTTCCCTTATTATATCTGGAATATGCACATAACAATCAGTAGTTATTTCACCTGAAACTATTGCCATTCCTGTAGTAACAAGAGTTTCACATGCCACTCTACAATTTTTATCCTGTGATATAATAGCATCTAAAATTGCATCAGAAATCTGATCTGCTATTTTATCTGGATGCCCTTCTGTAACTGACTCTGAAGTAAAAAGATAATCCTCTTTGCTCATTTGCTCGCTCCTCCTTTTTATGTATAATATTCAAAATTCTTAACTTTTTTTGATATTGTATCATATAGGAATTCTTTTATCAATGTTGATTTTTCTAATGTTAATACTTTTTTAACAATTTCTTTACATTCTCTAATATCTAAATTTCTAATTAATTCTTTTATCTGAGGAATTGAGACAGGGTTCATACTTAATCTTCTAATCCCTAATCCTAATAAAACAGGAACATATATTGATTCTCCAGCCATTTCCCCACATACATTTACAGGAATATTATTCTTTTTTGCACCATCAATAGTTGCTTTAATTAACCTTACTATTGCAGGATGCCCTGGCTCGTACAAATAAGACACATCATCATTTAACCTATCTATAGCCAATGTGTATTGAATCAAATCATTTGTTCCTATACTAAAAAAGTCAACATGTTTCCCAACTATATCACTTATTATTGCACTTGAAGGAATTTCTATCATAATTCCTATATCAATATTTTCATTGTAATCTAACTCTTTTTTTGTCTCATTAATAAATTCCAATAGTTTTTCTACTTCAACTAAACCTGAAACCATTGGAAATAATATCTTTATATTTTTAAAATCTTTGTGTGCCAATAAAATTCCCTTTAACTGATTGATAAAAATTTCAGGATACTTAAAACAAAATCTTACTGCTCTTAATCCCATTGCTGGATTTAAATTATAATCTGATTCATAATTTTTTAAAATCTTGTCTGCACCAATATCTATCGTTCTTATAATGAGAGTAGATGGATATATCTTTTCAGCAACTTTCTTGTAAGTTTCATAATGCTCATCAACTTCTGGCAATTTATCGTTAGATAGAAAAAGATATTCAGTTCTAAATAAACCAATACCCTCCCCTCCATGTTCAATAACAGATACAACTTCATCTGGCATCTCTATATTTCCATAAACTTCTATCTTAACTCCATCTTTGGTTAAAGCAGGTAACTCTTTATTTTGCATTAGGTTGTTTAAAAATATTACATAATTTTCTTTCTTTTCTTTATACTTTTTTAAAGTTTCTTCGTCAGGATTAACTATTACAACCCCTTTAAAACCATCTAATATTATATCATCTCCACCATTAACTATATCAGTTACATTTTTTACTCCCACAACTGCTGGGATTTCCATACTTCTTGCTATAATTGAGGTATGTGAAGTTTTACTTCCAACTTCTGTAACAAAACCTTTAATTTTAGAAAAATTCATCTTTATAGTATCACTTGGTGAAAAATCATGTCCAATAAGGATAACAGGTTTTTTAATATTTTCTATCTTTGAGTATTTTTCCCCACTTAATTTTGAAAATACTTTTTCAAATACTAATTTTATATCATCTTTTCTTTCAGCAATATATTCATCTTCGATTTGCTTAAATTTTTCAAAAACATCATTTAAACTTATTTCTAAAGCCCATTCTGCATTTATTTTCTTTTCTTTAATTGTATTAACAGTCCTCTTTGCTACCATTGAATCGTTTAGAAGTAATATCTGCATATCTAAAATTAATAATTCCTCTTTATAGATATCCCTATCTTCTTTATTTAATTTTTCTTTTAAAGA
>JALVYZ010000325.1 GCA_027037705.1 bacterium
CATAAGCTGAATCTGGTAATGACAGTGCACAGAAATATAACCCTTTTTTAGGATTTGTTTTGTCTCTTAATAATAAGTTGTTATCAATTGATGCAGCTGTTTGAATTGCAGTTGCTTGATAAGGTGTATTAGCTGTAATTATTGCTGCAACTTGAGTTCCATAATATAGATAAACTCCACCAATACCACCTGTTGTAAAGATAATTCTTACCCTTTTAGCAAAAACATTAACACTAAATAAAAACATTAAGGCTAATAATACAGATACTACTCTTTTCATGGTTTCCCTCCTTTTAAATTATTGTATACTTAATACAAAAATATCATGTTTTAAAGATTTTTGTCAAATGCTTTTTTAATGTATAAAATATATAAAATTGTAGTATCTAAATTCATTGATTTTTTTCTAAAAAAAATTTATATTTTGTTACATGCTGGCATAGCTCAGCGGTAGAGCAGCTGATTCGTAATCAGCAGGTCAGGGGTTCAAATCCCCTTGCCAGCTGAATATAATGTTAAAAAATTGTACAAAATCTACTACTTAGTACTACTATTTAAATTTAAATACATATATTACATCTTAATTTTTATAAAATTTTTTAATCTAAATAATAAAAAATTGACTTTATAAAATTTTTATGAAAAAACAGCAATATGAAAAGAACAAAAATTATAGTAACAGTTGGTCCCTCCATTGAAAAATACGAAACAATTCAAAAATTAATCACTCTTGGTGTTGACGCTTTTAGATTCAACTTTTCACATAGCAATCTTGAATGGCATAAAAAAATGTTAGAAATTATTAGAGAAATAGCTGATAAAAAAAATAAAATTGTTACAACAATAATGGATTTGTCTGGACCTAAAATAAGAATTGGCAATCTAAAAAAACCAATTCATGTAAAAATGGGAGATATAATAAATTTATATTACGGAGATTTTATAGGAAAAGGAAATATAATTCCTCTAAATGTAAAAGAAGTTTTTGATTCAATAAAAAAAGGAGATATCTTTTATATAGCTGATGGAACTGTAAAACTAAAGGTTTTAAAAAATAATGAAAATGAAATATCAGCTAAAGTTTTATCTTCTGGGGTAATTTCATCTAAAAAAGGTTTAAATTTTCCTAAAATTTCATTAAATATTCCAGCTTTAACTGAAAAAGATAAACAAGATTTAAAATTTGGCATTGAACAAGAATTTGATATAATAGCTTTATCATTTGTTAAAAATGAACAAGATATCATTGATGCTAAAAATATTTTAAAACAGTATAATTCTGATATTCCAATTATTGCAAAAATAGAAAAAAATGAAGCTGTAAAAAATATTGATAAAATATTGAATATAGCAGATGGAGTAATGATTGCAAGAGGTGATTTAGGAATTGAAATTGATATGGAAAAAGTTCCATTAGTGCAAAAAATGATAATAAAAAAAGCAAATAATCAGTCAAAACCTGTAATAACAGCAACCCAAATGCTAACATCAATGATAAATCATTCCAAACCAACAAGAGCTGAAGTTTCAGACATTGCAAATGCAGTGCTTGATGGTACTGATGCAGTAATGTTATCAGATGAAACAACTGTAGGAAAATTTCCAATAGAAGCGGTAAAAGTAATGATAAAAACAATAAAACAAGCTGAAAAGATATATCCATACTATTACTATTATGGAATTAATAAAAATATTAATATTTATAATGCTATCGCTGAAACAGCTGCAAGATTATCAGATGAATTAAAAGCAGATGGGATTGTTGTCTTTACCAAAACAGGAGCAAGTGCAAGAAGAATAGTAAAAAATAAACCTAAATGTAAGATCTTAGCAATCTCTCCTGAGGAAAAAATTTTAAGAAGATTAAATATATCATGGGGAGTAACTCCATATATGAAAAGCAAAGAAACTACAAATGCAGATGAGCTTTTAGTAGATTTTTTAAAAAAATCTGAAAAAGAATTTGGAAGAGACAATATTTTTATTGTTACAATAGGCTATCCGGCAGGAATTCCAAATTCAACAAATGTTATAAGAACTATAAGAAAACAAGATTATGAATATTTCCTCAATTAAGTAAATCGTAATGAGTGAACTTCTATATAAAATTGACAATCTTAAATACAACCTTGATTCTTTTATTTTAGAATTAAAAGATTTTTATATAGAAAGTAATCAAAAAATTGCCATTTTAGGTGAAAATGGTTCTGGTAAAACTACATTATTGAATATTCTTTCAGGTTTTTACAAAACAAATAAAAAAGTTAAAGTTCTTGAAAAATTTATAGAAGATATTCCTCCAAAAATTAGAAGTAGGAGAATTGCATACCTACCTCAATTTTCAGAAGTGTTATTTAATTTTACAGTATTTGAAACAGTTTTAATGGGAAGATTTCCTAATATTGATGGTTATCATTTTACTGAAAATGATATAAAAAAAACTGAAGCTATAATTAAAAAATTTAAATTAGAAAATTATAAAAATAGACAATTTACCAATCTGTCTGGTGGCGAAAAAAAAAGAGTTATGCTTGCGAGAATATTTAATCAAGAAAGTGATATCTTTCTTTTAGATGAACCTTTTGCAATGTTAGATGTAAAACACTCAATTCATTTGATTAAAATTTTAAAGGAAACAACAAAAACTGTAATTTGTATTATTCATGACATAAATTTAGGAATTAATCTGTTTGATCGATTTATTTTTTTAAAAAAAGGGAAGATAATTTATGATATTAACAGGGAGGAATTAAATGAAAATATATTATCAAATGTTTTTGAAGTTAACTTTAAGTGTGTTGATAATTACTTTTTCTTTGACCTTTAATCTATACTCATATAATCGTGCTATAATCATATCACCTGCAGTGTCTGACATTTTTTTAAAGTTACATCTTGAAGATAAAGTAGTTGGTGTTACAAAACATATTAAGGGATTTAAAAATGCTGTTAAAGTAGGCACTCACATTAAACCTAATCTTGAAATTATAAAATCATTAAATCCAGATATTATAATTATTTCTTCTTACAGATTTTTTCCAAAAGATTTCGTCAATAAATTCAATGCAAGGATTTATGTTTATAATCCATACACTTTAAAACAAATTTTAGATAATATTTTAGAAATAGGTAAATTATTCAACAAAGAAAAGGAGAGTCAGCAATTAATAGCAAAATTAAAAGAAAAATTATTGCAAGTGAAAAATTTAAAATATCACCCTAAGGTGGTTTATGAAATTATGCAAAATCCATATATTTTAGCTGGTCAAAAAAATATAATATCAGATATAATTAAAACTGCTGGTGGAAAAAATATTATAAAAGTTAATAAAAAATTAGTTAAATTTTCCCAAGAAAAAGTTAGATTTCTAAATCCAGATATTTATATCTACCAAGTTGGTCCTATGAATAAAAATCCTTTAAACCCACTAAAAAGAGTATGGTTTAAAGGATGCAAATTTAAAGTGTTAAAAGTAAATGAAATAAATTTTGCACGTCCAAACACACAATCTTTTGATAATGTGTTATTTCTAAATAAATTTTTTTATAAAATTTTTAATGAAAAAAATTAGCAATTGAATTCCAATCAAATTTTTTTGCTAATTTTAATGCTTCATCTTTATCCATATTTTCAAATGTAAAAGCTAATACTGAAATACATTGTTGAGGATTTTTATTTAAACAAACAAAAATTCCTCCACTTTTATCTATTTTATTCATACTAATCCCTGCTGGAAATCCATTTATTTTTGTTGTTTTTAAATACATTTCATTTGTTTCCATCTGTATATTAGCTGAAAACTGTGACCAATATCCCATTGCCTGCATTCCTGAAAAAACTGCAACAGTGAAATTTTTCTTTCCTTTTGTGTATTCTTTTGATGCAGTTACTATCTGTCCCATATTGCTACTCATATTCATTCCATTACATTTTTCTGCTTTCCAGCCATTTAAATTTTTTAATTTTGAACATAATTTTTGATAAGTTGGTAAGCTTTCAGCAAATAATGAAAAAGAAATAAAAACAAATAATAAAATTCCAAATAATTTTCTCATATTTCTCCTCCTCCAATCTTATAGTTCCAATCAATTACATTATTTTTTTATTTTATTCAACAAAAAATTTGACTATTAAAAAAAACACTGTTATATTTTTATTAATGTATATCTATAAAAAAATCATTAACTCTCTTCTAAACAAATCAGGAATTACTATTAATGGAACATCTCCATGGGACATTCATATTAAAAATGAAAATTTCTATAAAAGAGTGTTTTTTAATGGTTCTTTAGGATTTGGAGAAGCTTATATTGATGGATGGTGGGAGTGTGAAGCCATTGATGAATTAATTTATAGATTGTTAAAATCAAAATTAGATAAGAATATATTTGGTTTAAAACATGATATTCTAAACAATTTAAGAGCTAAATTTTTAAACCTTCAAAAAAAATCAAAAGCTTATGAGATTGGGGAAAAACATTATGATAGAGGCAATGAACTTTTTGAAAACATGCTTGATAAATATATGAATTATAGTTGTGCTTATTGGAAAAATGCTGAAAATCTTGATGAAGCTCAAATAAATAAAATGGATTTAATTTGCAAAAAAATTTATCTTGAAAAAGGACAAAAAATTTTAGATATAGGTTGTGGTTTTGGCGGATTTTTAAAATTTGCTGCAGAAAATTATGATGTAAGTGGTGTAGGAATAACAGTATCAAAAGAGCAGTTTAATTTTGCAAAAGAATTTTGTAAAAATTTACCTATTGAGATAAGACTTGATGATTATAGAAATTTATCTAAAAAGGAAAAATTTGATCATGTTATTTCAATAGGTATGTTTGAACATGTAGGTTATAAAAATTATAGAAAATTTATGAAAGTTGTTTCTTCTGTTTTAAAAGATAATGGACTTTTTTTATTACATACAATTGGGACAGATACTTCAGTTAAAGCCACAGATCCATGGATAAATAAATATATTTTCCCAAATGGAATGCTCCCATCACCAAAATATATTGCAAAAGCAATAGAAGGAATTTTTAAAATAGAAGATTGGCATAATTTTGGGATAGATTATGATAAAACTTTAATGGCATGGTATAAAAATTTTAACAACTACTGGAGCAAAAATTTTAAAGAAGAAAATAAATTTTACAGGATGTGGAAATATTATTTACTTATTTGCGCAGGAGCATTTAGAGCAAGGAATATCCATTTATGGCAGATTGTTTTATCCAAAAATGGTGTAGATGGAGGATATGTTTCAATAAGATAAAATGGATTACACTGAAATCACAAAAAAAATTTTAGAACAGTTTGAAAAAAAAATAGAATCAACAGATACAATTAAAATTTATGGAAAAGTAACTAATATTACAGGCCTCTTAATTGAAGGTGTAGGACCTGGAGTGTCTATTGGAACTGTCTGTTCAATTATTAATCAAGATGGCGAACAATTCAAAGCTGAAGTGGTTGGTTTTAGAGGAAATAAAATACTTCTTATGCCATTTCAGGACACAAAGGGTCTAACCCCAAATTCTTTAATTTTAGCTGAACGTGGTTTAACATCAATAAAAGTAGGAGAAGGATTACTTGGTAGAGTAATAGATGGACTTGGGAATCCAATTGATGGAAAAGGTCCAATAAATTACACAGAGACAATTAGTTTATATCACGAACCAATTAATCCAATGTTAAGAAAACCTATTACTGAATCATTAGATGTTGGAATAAAAGCCATTAATGGTCTTTTAACAATTGGAAAAGGACAAAGAATTGGAATTTTAGCAGGTTCAGGAGTAGGTAAAAGTACTTTACTTGGAATGATTGCAAGATACACAACAGCAGATATTAATGTTATTGGTTTAATCGGAGAAAGAGGTAGAGAGGTTAAAGAATTTATTACAAAAAATTTAGGTGAAGAAGGTTTAAAAAGAAGTATTGTTGTAGCAGTCACAAGTGATAATTCTCCATTACTTAGAATGAGAGGAGCATTTGTTGCAACAAGTATTGCTGAATATTTTAGAGATAAAGGATTTGATGTATTATTAATGATGGATTCTATAACAAGATTTGCAATGGCTCAAAGAGAAATTGGTCTATCTATTGGAGAACCTCCAACAACAAAAGGCTATACTCCCAGCGTTTTTGCAATTCTTCCAAAGCTTCTTGAAAGAGCTGGGAATTCTGATTCTAAAGGTTCACTAACTGCAATATACACTGTATTAGTTGAAGGTGATGATATGAATGAACCTATTGCAGACTCAACAAGAGCAATTTTAGATGGACATATAATTTTATCAAGACATTTAGCAGCACAAAACCATTATCCTTGTATTGATATTTTAAATAGTAAAAGCAGGTTAATGGTTGATATTGTTGATGATGAACACAAAGCTTTAGCAGGAAATATAATTTCACTTTATGCTACATACAAAGAAGCAGAAGATTTAATAAATATTGGAGCGTACTCCAAAGGCTCAAATCCTAAAATAGATGAAGCAATAGACAAAATTGATAAAATAAATAATTTTTTAAAACAAGGAATTGAAGAAAAATTTACTTTGGAAGAAACCTTAGAAGAAATGAGAAACATTTTTAAATAGAGGAGAGATATGGAATTAAAAGGTTATTTAGAGCCACTTGGAATTGGAAGCGTCCCATTTACAGATTTAGAATATACCTTTAGGTTAATAGAGAAAAATTATAAAAATATACCATATTGGCCACAGTTATCTAATTTAAATAATTATGAAAATATGTATATTCAATTCTCAGAAGGATTGCCAGGTGTGATTGTTGATATTAGTAAAGCATCTATTTTTGTTGATACTTCAAAAGATTTAAGTAAAGAGATAGAAAGATTTTATGAAGCATCAATGGATGAAAACAATTTAGACTATTTCAAAATCTCAGAAAAATATGCTGCTGGATTATATGGATTTAAAAAAAGAAAAATAGAATCAAATATAGTTAAAGGTCATGTAACAGGTCCAGTTAGTTTTGGACTTACAGTTACAGATGAAAATAAAAAAAGTCTAATTTATAATCATGAATTTAAAGATATAATCACAACATTAATTGCAAAGAAGGCTAAATGGCAGGAAAAATTTTTAGGAAAAGACGCAATAATTTTTTTTGATGAACCTTATATGGTTTCTTACGGCTCAGCATTTTTTAATCTTCCTGAAAGTGATATTATTGATATTTTTAATACTTGTTTTGATGAAATAAATGGAGTTCCTGGAATTCATTGTTGTGGGAACACTGATTGGGCTCTTGTTTTGAAAACTAATGTTAGAATAATAAATTTTGATGCTTTTGAATATCTTGATAATTTTTTATTATATAAAAACGAAATCAAGGATTATTTATTAAAGGGAAATTATTTAGCATGGGGATTAATACCTACAAATGATGAAAAAATAAATGATATAACTATTGATGATTTAAAATTTCTATTTGATAAAGCTTTAAATACTCTTCAAAGTACAGGAATTGATAAAAATTTAATTTTCGAAAAATCCTTTATTACCCCAAGCTGCGGAACTGGGTCTATGAAACCTGAAAATGCAGAAAAAGTTTTAAACTTAAATAAAGAATTTTCTGATTTTCTTAAAAATTGCTACCTGCAATAATTTTTTTAATATCAGGAAACTATTATTTTTATTATATTCTTCCTGTTATTCTATTTTTAAAAAATAGAATTTTTTTAATCTTGATATTTTTAATTGGTCTAATTCAAGCCTATTATTTTAACTATCCATTAGAGAAATTCAAATTTCTAAATAACAAAAAAATCACAATTATTGGAAAAATTACAAACATTTCAGATAATAAATTTACAATTTCTGCAAAAAGTATTTATTATAAAAATTTAAAATACAAATTTAATGAAAAAATTGTTATCTATTTTAATAAAAATAAAAATTTTACTATTAAAGAAAATTATAAAGTTTTAGCAAAAATAAAATTAAAAATTCCTGAAAATTATCCCATTCCTGGAAGTTTTAACTATGTAAATTACTTAAAAGGCAATGGAATAAGGT
>JALVYZ010000326.1 GCA_027037705.1 bacterium
AACTTATCTCAGAAAGATTTAGCAGAACTTTTTAGAAACTCAAATCTTTTTATTTTACCTTCTTTTTTTGAGGGACTTCCATTAGTTGTATTAGAAGCATTAGCTTGCGGTTGTGGCGTTATTGTTACAGAATTAGAAAATATAAAAAACTGGTTTGATGAAAATTTTTTTAAATTAAATGCTGTAAAATTTATCCCTTTACCTAATTTAAAAAATGTTGATAAAATAGATAAAAATGAAACTGAAAAATTTATTGAAAATATAAAAAATCAGATGGAAAGTTTTATAACAGATTATATAAATGGGGAATTTCCTGAAATAGAAAAAGTAACAGATTATGTTAAAATTCATTCATACTCTAATCTTTTTTCAAAATTAAAAAAGATTTATAAAATTTCTTGCAAAAAATAATTTCTTATGTTAAATCGCAAAGACTTGATTATAGTAAGTAATCATAAGGATTTAAAATTTTTTAAATAGGAGGATTATGAAAATGGAAGTTAAAGCGCCAATGGTAGGAAAAATTTTAAGAATTTCTGTAAATGTTGGAGACAAAATTGAAGAAGGTGATGAAGTTGTTGTTTTAGAAGCTATGAAAATGGAAATGCCAATTCCTTCTCCAGCATCTGGAACAGTAAAAGAAATTAAAGTAAAAGAAGGAGACAATGTTGAAACTGATCAAGTACTTGTAGTACTTGAATAATTTTTAAAGGCGCTGTAAAAAACAGCGCTTTTTTATTTCAAAAAATCTGTATACAATATTCAAAAAACAAGGGGTTTTTATGGCAGGTAAAAAAGTAAAAATAACAGATACAGTTTTAAGAGATGCTCATCAATCTCTCCTTTCTACAAGAATGAAAACTGAAGATATGCTTCCAATTGCTGAGAAGCTGGATGAGGTTGGATTTTGGTCTCTTGAAATGTGGGGCGGAGCTACATTTGATACATGTTTAAGATATTTAAGAGAAGATCCTTGGGAAAGATTAAGAGCATTAAGAAAAAAATTTAAAAATACCAAACTTCAGATGCTATTGAGGGGACAAAATATTGTTGGTTACAGACATTATCCAGACGATGTGTTAGAAGCATTTATTGAAAGAGCTGCTGCAAATGGCATTGATGTTTTTAGAGTTTTTGATGCTTTAAATGATGTTAGAAATATGCAAAAAGCAATAGAATTTGTAAAAAAATATGGGAAAATTGCTGAAGGTTCAATTAGTTACACAATTAGTCCTGTGCATAATAATGATTATTTTGTAAAAGTTGCAAGAGAACTTGCAGAAGTTGGTGCTGATATAATCTGTATTAAAGATATGGCAGGCTTGTTAACTCCTTATGAAGCTGAGGATCTTGTCAGTAAACTTGTTAAAGAAGTTGGTTTGCCTGTTCATTTACATAGCCATTGCACAAGTGGACTTGCTCATATGTCTTTACTTAAGGGAATTGAAGCAGGAGCAGAACATATAGACACTGCAATATCTTCATTAAGTCAAGGTACCAGCCATCCACCAACTGAAAGTATGGTTGCAGCTTTAAAAGACACCCCTTATGATACTGGATTAGATATAGAACTTTTAGGAGAAATAGCTGAATATTTTGCTAATGTTAGAGAAAAATATAAAGAATTTGAAAGCAGGTTTGTTGGTGTAGATGTGAAAGTATTAATTTATCAAGTTCCTGGTGGAATGATGTCTAATTTAGAAACTCAATTAAAAGCTCAGGGAATGATTCATAAATTAAAAGAAGTTTTAGAAGAAATTCCAAGAGTGAGAAAAGATTTAGGTTACCCTCCATTAGTAACACCAACAAGTCAAATTGTAGGGACACAAGCCACTATCAATGTTTTAATGGGAAAAAGATATGCAATGTTTACAAAAGAAACTATTAATCTTTTAAAAGGTATGTATGGTCGTTCTATTGCTCCATTTGATCCAGAAGTTCAAAAAGCTGCATTAAAAGGTGAAAAACCAATTGAGTGTAGACCAGCTGATCTATTACCACCTGAACTCGATAAATTAAAAAAAGAAATTGGCGATTTAGCCAAATCACTTGAAGATGTCTTAAGTTATGCATTGTTCCCACAGGTTGCTAAAGAATTTTTTGAATTAAGAGAAAAAGGTGAAATAACTAAAATAGAGTATTAAAATTTTACTAATAGCACTTGCTTTAGTTGGAATTACATACGGATTTTTAGTAGGTTTACTTGGGATAGGTGGAGGGATAATTGTAATTCCCTCCCTTTTTTTTCTTTTTCATATTTTTCCAGTTCCATATCCAGAACAAGTATCTCAAATAATTTTTGCATCAAGTAATGGTGTTGTATTCATCACTTCTTTGAGGAATTTTTACAATTATTATAAAAGTAATTTAATCTCTATCTCCAATACAATTAAAGTAGCATCATTTTGTTTAATTGGGGG
>JALVYZ010000327.1 GCA_027037705.1 bacterium
AAGTTAGGGCTTATAGAAGGTTTGTTTATAAAAGAAATTATAATAAACAAATTTTTACCATAAAAACTCCATCATCAAAAGATATTACAAGAAAAGTTCTAAAAAAATTAATCAGAAATGAAGAAGAACCAGATAGAATAATTGGAATTAAATGGACATCTCATGGTATTGTAAAAAGCTGGGAATCAAAACCAGTATATGAGACAATTATTGACTTTAGCTTTATTCATGAACCAAATTCAGATAAACTTGTAATATTAACGGTTGATAAAGAAGGAAATTACTGGATTAAAACTTTGCAATAAATTTTATAATATTTTTATATAAAGGGTGGAAGATGGATTATAAGCAAGCTGGTGTTGATATTGAAAAAGCTAATTTTTTAATCAATAAAGTTAAATCGAAAATAAAAGAAACTTATAGGAATGAAGTAATCTCAGATATTGGTGGTTTTGCAGGTTTCTTCGACATTGTGAAGGATAAATATAGCGATCCTGTATTAGTTTCTTCTGTTGATGGAGTTGGTACAAAATTAAAGTTGGCTTTTTTATCAGGTAATCACTCAACTATAGGAATAGACCTTGTGGCGATGTGTGTTAATGATATTATTACAAATGGAGCAGAGCCTCTTTTCTTTTTAGATTATTTTGCAACAGGTAAAATAGATGACGAGACATTTACAGAAGTAATTTCAGGAATTGTAGAAGGTTGTAAACTTGCAAATTGTGCTCTTTTAGGTGGAGAAACAGCTGAAATGCCAGATTTTTATCCTGAAGGTGAGTATGACCTTGCAGGATTTGTTGTGGGAATTGTGGATAAAGATAAGATAATAGATGGTTCAACAATTAGAATTGGGAATAAAATTA
Source organism: bacterium (assembly GCA_027037705.1). Classification (GTDB taxonomy): domain Bacteria; phylum DYJV01; class DYJV01; order DYJV01; family JALVYZ01; genus JALVYZ01. The sequence goes on from JALVYZ010000327.1 coordinate 867, forward strand.
TAGGTCTTGAATCATCTGGGGTTCATAGTAATGGATATTCACTTGTGAGAAAAATATTCTTTGAAAATCCTGATGTGGACTATACTTCTCCTATTGAGGATTTAGAAAATCCGTTAATTGATGAGTTATTGATTCCAACTAAAATTTATGTAAATCCAGTTCTAAAACTTTTGAAAAATTATCAAATAAACGGGATGGCTCATATTACTGGAGGAGGATTTATTGATAATATTCCAAGAATATTGTCTGAAAAATTGAAAGCTGTAATTGATTGTCAATCTTGGCAGGCTCCAAAGATTTTCAAAATAATAAAAAATTATGGAAATGTAGATGAATTAGAAATGTTTAAAACTTTTAATAATGGAATTGGTTATGTTTTAATAGTAGAGAATAAAGATGTTGAAGATATAATAGCTTTTTTAAATTCAATGAATGTTAAATCTTATGAAATTGGGAAAATTGTTGAAAGAAAGGGCGAATCTCCTAAAATAGAGCTAATGGGATATTTAAATTTTTTTAAATAGGAGTGAATAATGAAAAAACTTGGAGTGTTAATCTCAGGAAGTGGAACAAATTTACAAGCAATTATTGATAACATTGAAACTGGTTTTATCCCAGCAGAAATTTCAGTTGTAATTTCTAACAATCCAGATGCTTATGGTTTAAAAAGAGCTCAAAAGAAAAATATCCTAACCGAAGTTATAAATCATAGAGATTTTTCTTCAAGAGAGGAATTTGAAAAAAAACTTATAGAAATTTTAAATGATTTCAATGTTGATTATGTTATTTTAGCGGGTTTTATGAGAGTATTAACAAAGTATTTTATTAATAATTTTAAAAATAGAATTTTAAATATTCATCCAGCATTGCTCCCATCTTTCCCAGGAGTTGATGCGCAAAAGCAAGCATTTGATTATGGGGTTAAATTTTCAGGTTGTACAGTTCACTTTGTAACCGAAGAAGTTGATGTTGGACCTATTATAATTCAAGCAGTGGTCCCTGTTTTACAGGAAGATACAGCTGAAAAATTACAGAAAAGGATATTAGAAAAAGAGCATATAATTTTTCCACTTGCAATTAAAATGTTAGTTGAAGAAAAATTAAAAATAGTTGGAAATAAAGTAGAATGGAAGATACCAGTAGAAAATATTAAAGATATGTATCTTATAAACCCTTTTGTGAATTTTTAATTATGGATTTTAAAAGAACAGTTTATGTACTTCCAAATTTATTTACAACTGCAAATTTATTTTGTGGTGTGTATTCATTAATTGCAACTTTGAATCAAAAGTTTTTTCATGCTGCAATTGCAATTTTGCTTGCTAATGTTTTTGATATTGCTGATGGAAAAGTTGCAAGAATTACAAACACTACAAGTAAATTTGGAGTTGAATACGATTCTTTATGCGATTTAGTTTCATTTGGAGTTGCTCCAGGGATCTTTATATATTGGTGGGCATTGCAACCTTTTGGTAGATTTGGATGGATGGCATCATTTATGTTTATTGCTTGTGGGGCATTAAGGCTTGCAAGATTCAATGTTATGGTAGAAGTTGCTGAAAAGGGTAGATTTATTGGCCTTCCAATCCCAGCTGCAGCAAGTACAATTGCTGCAATGTTTTTATTTTTAACAGATCTTAAAATTACAGGTGAAAAAAATATAATTATTCTTATTTCAACATATATCTTATCCTTTTTAATGGTAAGTAATATTCGATATTTAAGTTTTAAAGAACTTGGATTTATAAAAAGTAAGCCATTAACTTTTTTATTCTTTATAATTTTATTATTTATTTTAATTGCATCAAAACCAGAAATTATGATATTTATCTTACTTTTTTTATATGTAGTATCTGGACCTATTGAGTATATTTTTAAATTAAAAATTTTCAGGAGAAGTAAAAATGTCAGAAATAGTTAAAATATTTGATACAACTTTAAGAGACGGGGAACAATCTCCTGGAGCAAGTATGACTATTGAAGAAAAACTAAAAATAGCAAGAAACTTAGAAAAATTAAATGTTGATATAATAGAGGCAGGTTTTCCAATTGCAAGTGAAGGAGATTTTGAAGCAGTTAAATTAATTGCACAAGAAATTAAAGGGTGTGAAATTGCTGGGCTTGCAAGAGCAAATGAAGCAGACATTGAAAGAGCTTATGAAGCAATAAAATATTCTGATATGCCAAGGATCCATACATTCATTGCTACAAGCCCAATTCATATGGAATATAAACTCAGGATGAAACCAGAAAATGTTATTGAAAGAGCAGTTCATGCTGTGAGATATGCTACAAAATTTACCTCAAATGTTGAATTTTCAGCAGAAGACGCAACAAGGAGTGAGCTTGATTTTCTTGTTAAAATTTTTTCTGCTGTGATAAAAGCTGGAGCAAAAGTTATAAATGTGCCTGATACTGTTGGATATACAGTCCCAGAAGAGTATTCAAAAATTATATCATATTTATTTGAACATGTGGATGGAATTGAAAATGTTACAGTAAGTGTTCATTGTCATAACGATTTAGGTCTTGCAGTGGCAAACTCCATAGCAGCTGTTAAAGCTGGTGCACGACAGATAGAGACTACTATTAATGGGATTGGTGAAAGAGCTGGTAATGCTGCAATGGAAGAGATCGTTATGATTTTTAAAACAAGAAACGATGTATATCCATTTGATACTAATATAAACACAGAATATATCTATCCTACAAGTAGACTTGTTAGCCAAATAACAGGTTTTCCTGTCCAGCCAAACAAGGCTATTGTAGGGAAAAATGCATTTATGCATGAATCTGGTATTCATCAAGATGGTGTTTTAAAAGCAAAAGAAACCTATGAAATTATGAAGCCAGAGACAATTGGAATAAAAAGTGATTCAATAGTTTTAGGTAAGCATTCAGGAAGACATGCTTTTAAAAATAAATTATACACTCTTGGTTATGAATTAAATGATGAAGATTTTGAAAAAGCTTTTAAAGCTTTTAAAAGAATTGCAGATAAAAAGAAGGAAGTTTATGATGAAGATATTGATGCAATAATAGCTGAATATATTTATAGAATACCAGAAAAATATGAATTAAAATATATAAACATTAACTGTGGAACATTTGCAAAACCATCTGCAACAATATTAATGAGGGTTGGAAATGAAGAAGTCCTAAAAGCCTCATTTGGAGATGGACCTGTAGATGCAGCATTTAAAACAATAAAAGAAATTACAGGAATTGATTGTAAATTAGTGGAGTATTCAGTTAAATCTATTACTGGTGGAACTGATGCATTAGGTGAAGTTACTACAAGAATTGAATATAAAGGGAAACAGGTTACTGGTCAAGGAGCTGATACAGATATTATTGTTGCAAGTGCAAAAGCTTTTGTTAATGCATTAAACAAACTTGCATATAGATTGGAAAACTGGGTAAAATAAAGGGCTTAAGGTTGAGGGATGAAGGTTGAAGGTTATGTCTCTTCCACCTCCTACCTTCATCCTTTGATTTTTTATAAATTATAATATTTTCCCAATTCAATCCATGCTTTTTCAGAATTTACAATTGTATCATAATCTACACAATACGCTACTCTAAAATGAGATTTTCTTCCAAAACCACTGCCAGGAACAAGTAATAATTTAAATTGTTGAGCAGTTTTTATAAATTCAACATCATCTTCTATTGGTGTTTTAGGAAAAAAGTAAAATGCTCCCTCTGGTTTTTTAAATTTAAAGCCAGCAGATGTCATTATGTCATATAAAGTATCTCTATTTTTTTTGTAAAAATTTATATCAACTTTTTCATCTAATAATTTAGCAACTGCTCTTTGCATTAATGCTGGAGCACTAACAAATCCAAGAGTCCTATTGCAGAATATTAGCGCATTCATAAGACTATTGTAATCTTTTATCTCTGGATTTACAGCAATATAACCAATTCTTTCTCCTGCTAATGATAAATCTTTTGAAAATGAATAGACAATAATTGAGTGTTGGTAACTTTTTAAAATTGAAGGAATTTCAACATTATCATACACTAATTTTTTGTATGGTTCATCACTTATTAAATAAATAACCTTTCCATATTCTCTATTTTTCTTTTCAAGTATTTCAACTAATTTATTTATTTCTTCTTGATAATATATTCTTCCTGTTGGATTATTTGGTGAATTTATAATAAGTGCTTTTGTTTTTTCAGTAATAGCATTTTCTAAATTTTCATAATTTAAGCTAAAATCTTCATTAGATTCAACTAATTTTAAAGTGGCGCCAACATAGTCTGCATAAAATCTATATTCAACAAAAAATGGTGAAATAGTTAATATTTCCTCTCCTGGATTTGTTATTGCATGTAAAACAACACTTAATCCACCACCTGCTCCACAGCACATAACAATACAATTTTCATTCAAATTTAACCCTTCAGTTTTATTTAAATAACCAGCTATTTCTTTTCTAACAAAAGGGAAACCTGCATTAGGCATATAGCTATGCATCATTGGTGTTGGATCATCTATTAATTCTTTTACGACACTTTTAAATTTTTCAGGGGGTTCTAAGTTTGGATTCCCAAGAGAAAAATCAAAGACATTTTCTTTTCCATATTTCTGCTTTAATAAAGCTCCTTCTTCAAACATCTTTCTTATCCATGAGGAGCTCTCAAGAAATTTATTAATTTTTAATGAAATATTCATCTTTTCACCTCCTGTTTAGTATAATATTATATAAAAATTTTTAACCTTTGTAAAGTTGATATTTTTTAAATTTTATTGTAAAGTCCCAAATTATGAATAAAAAAATTACATTTGAAGAAGCAATAAAAAAACTTGAGAAAATAGTAGAAGAATTAGAAAAAGGTGAAATTCCATTGGAGAAATCTATTAAGTTGTTTGAAGAAGGAATGAAACTATCTAAATTTTGTAATGAAAAATTAAACGAAATTGAAACAAAGATTAAAGTTATTACTGGCAAAGATAAAAATGGTCCAATTTTAGAAGATTTTTAATGGAATTAAAAAACTATCTTAAGGATAAAAAACAATTATTTGATAAAAAAATTATTGAAATTTTAAATTCAATATCAACAGGTGTTCCTGAAATTCTTTATAAAGCTATGAAATATAGTCTTGAAGTTGGTGGAAAAAGATTAAGGCCAATTTTGACATATGCAACTTGTGAGGCATTAGAAGGGGATACTGATGATGCAATAACTGTTGGATGTGCAATTGAATTTATTCATACTTATTCTTTAATCCATGATGATTTACCTGCAATGGATGACGACAATTTAAGAAGAGGAATGCCAACAAATCATAAAGTTTTTGGTGAAGCAATTGCTATTTTAGCAGGTGATGCTCTTTTATCTGATGCATTTTATATTTTAAGTGAAAAAAAATTTTTTAAATCATTAAATAGTGAAAAAATTGTAAAAATAATAAGTTTTTTATCAAAATCAATTGGTTCAAGTGGAATGGTGGGTGGACAGGTATATGATTTAATATATGAGAAAAAACCTGTTACTGAACAAGATGTAAAAAAAATTCATATAAATAAAACTTCAAAATTAATAACAGCAGCAATATATTCTGGGGCAGTTATCGCAGAAGATGAGGTATGGAAAATTGAAAAATTAAAAATATTTGGAGAAAAAATTGGTCTTTCATTTCAGATAATAGATGATATTCTTGATTTAATTTCAGATTCTAAAACTCTTGGAAAAGATGCAAAATCTGATTTAAAAAAAGGAAAAGCCACATACCCAAAGGTTTTTGGTCTTGAAAAATCAAAAGAGATTGCAATAAATTTAATAAATGAAGCTAAAAAAGAAATAGAATTTTTAAAAGATAAAGGTAAAGTTTTAACAGGTATTGCAAACTATTTTATAGAAAGAGTTAATTAAATGTTGGAAAAGATAAAAGATTATAATGACTTTAAAAAGTTAACATTAGATGAAATAAAAGAATTACCTGAAGAAATCAGGAAATTAATAATTGATGTTGTTTCAAAAAATGGTGGACATCTTGCAAGCAGTCTTGGAGTCGTTGAGCTTACTCTTGCTCTTGGTTATGTATTTGATTTTAGAAAAGATAAGATTGTTTGGGATGTTGGTCATCAATGTTATACTTATAAAATTATTACAGATAGAAAAGACAAATTTCATACTTTAAGGCAACTAAATGGAATTGCAGGATTTCCATCTATAAAAGAAAGCCCTTTTGATTATTTTGGGACAGGTCATAGTGGAACATCAATTTCTGCAACAACTGGATTTGCAATAGGAAGAGACTTAAAAGAAGAAAATAGGAAATTAATTGCAGTAATAGGTGATGGTTCTTTAACTTCAGGAATTGCTTTAGAAGGATTGAATTTTGCAGGTCACATTGATAGAGATATGATTATAATTTTAAATGATAATGAGATGAGTATTTCAAAAAATGTAGGAGCTTTATCTAAGTATTTATCAAAATTAATGAGAGCTAAATTATCACTTAAATTAAGAGAGGACATAAAAAAGACATTAACTTCAATTCCTGCTTTTGGAGATTCACTTTTAAAAATAGCAAAGCATGCTGAAACTACTTTTAAAGGTTTTATTCTTCCACCAGGAATAATTTTTGAAGAACTTGGATTAACTTATATTGGACCAATAGATGGACATGATATTGATGAATTAACTGAAACTTTTGAAAATATTAAGTTTTTAGAAAAACCAATTATCGTTCATGTTATTACCAAAAAGGGGAAAGGATATGATTTAGCAGAAGAAAATCCTGAGAAGTTTCATGGGATTGGGAAGTTTAAAATAGAAACAGGAGAATCATTGTCAAAGAAGAACAAATTAACTTTCACCCAAGTTTTCTCAAAATCAATTATAAGGTTAGCTGAGAAAAATGAAAAAATTATTGGGATAACAGCTGCAATGCCTTCTGGCACAGGACTTGAAGAATTTGGGAAAAAATTTCCAGATAGAATAATTGATGTAGGAATTTGTGAGCAACATGGAGTTACATTTGCAGCAGGATTGTCTCTTGAAGGATTTATTCCAGTTGTGGCAATATATTCAACATTTTTGCAAAGAGCTTATGATATGATTATTCATGATGTTTGCTTGCAAAATCTTCATGTTGTTTTTGCAATTGATAGAGCAGGAATTGT
>JALVYZ010000328.1 GCA_027037705.1 bacterium
TTCTTAAACCAGATGACAATCTTTCTGTGGAAGTTGCCAATCTGTTATAGGCATCATTTAAATGCCTTGCGGTGTTCATTGCCATTAAATTGTGGTTTACTATAAGTGCCATTTTTCCCCCTATATTGAAAGATTTTCCTTTTATTATTGGAAAAACAATAATTGTGCCAAAATTTTTCCTTGACACTTTAAATTTTCAACAGTAATATATTTTCACTTTTTAAGAATAAATTATAAGAGGGAATAATGGGAAAAAATAGTAAGATATTAATTACAAGTGCTTTACCATATGCTAATGGGCCTATACACATTGGACATTTAGTGGAATATATTCAAACTGATATTTATGTTAGATTTCTAAAGTCGTCTGGATTTAATGCAATTTATTGCTGTGCAGATGACACTCATGGCGCTCCTATAGAAATAAATGCAATGAAATTAGGGGTAACTCCAGAAGATATAATTGAAAAGTATTATAAAGAACATTTAGAAGATTTTAAAAGATTTTATGTTGATTTTGATAATTTTTATACTACCAATTCTCCAGAAAATAAATATTTTAGTGATTATTTTTTTACAAAATTAAAAGAAAATGGTGATATTTATCAAAAAGAAGTTGAACTAACATATTGTGAACATTGTAAAAGATTTCTTCCAGATAGATTTATAAAAGGAAAATGTCCAAAATGTGGAGCTGAAGACCAATATGGTGATAGCTGTGAAAAATGTAATTCAACATATCAAACAATAGATTTAATAAATGCTTATTGTACCATTTGCGGAGGAAAACCTACAAGAAAAAAATCTTTACATTACTTTTTTAGACTTTCTAACTATTCAGAAAAACTAAAAAATTGGCTTGAAAATAATAAAAATTTCCAACCAGAAGTAAAAAATTATGTGTTAAACTGGATCAAAGAAGGTTTAAAAGATTGGGATATAACAAGAGATGCTCCATATTTTGGTTTTAAGATTGTAGGAGAGAAAGATAAATATTATTATGTCTGGCTTGATGCTCCAATTGGATATATTGCAAGTTGCAAAAATTATTGTGATAAAAATGGCTTAAATTATGAAGATTATTGGAAAAATAAGAATAGTAAAATTATCCATTTTATTGGAAAAGATATAATATATTTTCATTTTCTTTTTTGGCCAGCAATGTTAATGGGGGTTGGATTTAATTTACCAGAAAATATTGTTGTTCACGGTTTTTTAACTGTTAATAATGAAAAAATGAGTAAGTCAAGAGGCACATTTATAACTGCAAAGGAATGTGCTCAAAAATTAGAGCCTCAATATTTAAGATTTTTCTATGCTTCTATATTAAGTCACTCATTAAAGGATATTAATTTAGATACAGAAGAATTAAAAAATAAAATTAATTCGGAGCTTATTGATAACTTTGGAAATTTAGTAAATAGATCTTTTTCATTTTTGTATAAACATTTTAATGGAGAATTAGTTGATTTTTCATATCCTGAACTTGAAGAAAAAATTTTAAATTTGAGTAAAAAAGTTATAACTTTTTATGAAAAATTAGAATTTCATTTAGCAGTTAGGACAATTCTTGAGATAGGGATCTTAGGAAATAAAGTTTTTCAAGACACAGCACCATGGAGTTTAATTAAAACAAATCCAGAAGAAGCCCAAAAGTTTCTTTCATTCATTGTGAATGTATCAAAAATAATGGCAACTTTATTAAAGCCTATTATCCCTGGAATTATAGAAAGATATGAGAATATTTTAAATTACAAAAATTTAAAAATCAAAAATAATATAAATTTTGAACTAAAATCCCATAAAATAAATAAGCCTAAGATTTTAATGAAAAAAATTGAGGATCTACAATTAATCCCTGAACTACCTGAATCCAAAATAGTTTTAAAGTCTGGAAAAATTTTAAAAGTAGAAGATCATCCAGAAGCAGATAAATTATATGTTTTAGAGGTTGATTTTGGAGGTAATAAGAAACAAATTGTTTCAGGAATAAAAGATTATTATAAAAAAGAAGAACTTTTAAATAAAAATGCAGTTTTTGTAGTTAATTTAAAACCAGCAAAATTAAGAGGTATTATTAGCGAAGGAATGATATTAGCAGCAAAAAGTAATAATAATCTTGGTATAATTTTAACTGATCTTCAACCTGGAGAAAGATTAAAAATAGAGAATGTTGATAAATATTTTGAAGATGAGATTACAATAAAATTTTTTAAAAAATTAACATTTAATTCAAATGGGAAAGAAATATTTTGTAATAATAAAAAAATATTAAATGCTTATCCTGATAAAAATATATCTGGAAAAGTAAGTTAATTAAAGAGATAAATTTTCTTTTAACACTTTATATGTGACATTTTTGCCTAATTCAATCATTTCATTGGCTAAATGAAAATCAAATAAACCACAAGAAGTTCTTGGAATTTCGATTATAATATCAGGAGAATATGTTGCAAGGTGAAATTGAGTTATTTTAGTTTGCATTGTTATAATTGATTGCATCATTATATCTATAACACTTAAATTTTCTGGAAGTTGTTCCTGAGTAAAATTTGATTTAAAATTTTCATTTTGATAGTTTACATCAGAGTTTACATTTACAGCAATTACAATGTCAACATTTGCATTCAATACAGGTGCTATAGGCAGAGGATTTAAAATGCCACCGTCAGCTAAAATTTTATTATGGTAGTATACTGGAGTAAATATACCAGGAATTGAAGAAGAAGCTCTTAAAGCTGTGAAAAGAGATCCTTCTTTAAACCATACTTCTTTCTGATTGATAATATCTACTGCAACTGCAGTGAAATCTTTTTCAAAATCTTCAATATTACAATCACCTAATAATTCTTCTAAAAAATTAATTATTTTATCACCTTTAAAAACAGCCTTTTTATTAAATGAAAGATCTAAAAGTCTCCAAACATCTAATTTTTTAAGAGTTCTTACCCATTCTGTATATTTATTTAATTTATTTGCAGCATAAATACCTCCAACAACAGCACCCATTGAAGACCCTGCAATTGACTTAATTTCAAATCCCAATTCTTCTAAAACTTCAATTACTCCAATATGAGCGTAACCTCGTGCTCCACCACAGCTTAAAGCTAAAGCAACACTTTTTTTCATAGAATTCCTCCTTTTTTATAATATATTTTTTTTAAAAGAAGAGCAAGAATTTTTAAAAAATTTTTACCTGGAAATATTATCCTTGACATTTATAAAACAATGTGTTTATATTTTTTAAAAAGAACTAAAAAATAAAAGGGGTGGAATAATGAAAAAAATAACTCTTTTACCAGTTTTACTTGTTTGTATGGTATTCTTTTTTTCTGCTTGTTGTAAGAAACAAATAAAAAAACAGCAACCTATTCCTGAGAAGAAAGTAGAAGCTCCAAAGCCAGTTCAGAATCCTGTCACAAAAGAAGAACCTAAACCACAACCAAAAGAAGAAGTGGCATCCCGACCAATGCCAGCAAAACCAGCATTACCAACATATCATGAAGTAAAAAAAGGCGAGTGTTTATGGAAAATTGCTGAATATAAAGAAATTTATAATGATCCTTTTATGTGGCCTTTAATTTATAGGGCAAATAAGGATAAAATTAAAGATCCAGATCTTATATTTCCAAAACAGGTGTTTAGTATCCCAAGAGATTATACAGAATCTCAAAAACAAGATGCAATTCATTTTGCTAAAACAAGAGGTCCCTGGTCATTATGGGACGGTAAATAATATCTAAGCCACCTTTTGGGTGGCTTACTTTTCTTTAAATTCAATGAAAAAAATAATTTTCTTTTTAGTTATAATTTCTATTTATTTAATTTTTATTGATTATTACCTTCCAAAAAAAATAGAATCCAATATTAAAACGCAATTCTATTTATATTTTAGAGATAAAACTGATTTTAAAAATTTTGAAATTAATAATTATTTTTTCCCTTCATATCAAATCAATGATTTAACAGGTGATAATTTTTTTATAGGTAATATTAAAATCAACTATTTTACAAAAAAAGTAGAAATAATAGATGGAATATTTTCAAAAAATTTTAAAAATCAAATAATAGATTTAATACAAAATATTGACTATTTAAAAATAAATTTAAAAAATATATCTTTTATAAATTGCGAGGTTTTTTATGAGCCATATAAAATAGAAAAGCTGGCAGGGAATATTAGTCTGAATAAAGAAAAAAGTAAAATAGAATTTTCTGGGTTTATAGAAAATCAACAGTTTAATATGAAAGGAAATATTTATTATAATAATAAGATAAATTTGAATATGTCTTTTAATAAGATAAACTTTAATAATTTTTTTAAAGATTTTTTAAAAATTCCTTTTAATCCTTTTTTATCGATTAATAAAATAATTGACGCTAAAATAAAAATTACTGGAAAAATAAATAAAATAGATGAAATAAACTTTGAAAGCATGATAGATAATTCTACCAATATTTCAATGATAATATATAATAAAGATGAAGGATATTATTTAAATAATGGTATCATTGAATTTTTTAATGATGATAATGATATAATTAAATTTTATGGAAAAATACTTAATGACAATTCATGGAGTTTTATCTTTAATGCTAAAAGTGATTATCTAAAAATTCCTTACAAAGATACAAATATTTTATTAAAAAATGTAGATTTAGAATATTCTGTTAATTCTGCAGATAATAATGAAATTGATTTGTTAAAATTATATGCTTCTAATTTACAATCTAATGAAGAAATTTATAATATTTTTAATTATTTTTGGCACAAGAAAAATTTTTCATATACTGTTTTAATAGATCAATTAAGTTTAAACAATATTGAAGTGAATAATTTAGATATGCAATTAACTTCTACAAATGGTGAAAAATCTATAAATAAGTTTAATTTTTTAATTGATAAAGGGAAAGTATTATTTTCATTTATTAATACAGATTCAGATTTCAAAGTTGCAATTAACACAAAAAATATAGATTTAATAAAATTAGTGAAATTTATTTATAATAAAGAAATTAATATTAACGGTATTTTTAATGTCTCTTTTCTTGGATTAGGTAAAAATAGAAAGTTCCATACTTGCAAAGGTATCGTTAGAGGTAAAAAAATAAAAATAGAAGGTATAGATTTTGATGAAATAGATGAAATTTTTAAGAATCATGATATAAAAAACATTAAAATATTAAAAGGTAGTTCAGATAATGAGTCTAAATCATTAGATATTTCTTTTTTAAAAGGATATATTGGATTAGAAAATAATAAATTAAAAATAAAAAAATTATTTTTAAAAGGTAAGAAATTTGTTTTTAAATTAAATGGGTCATTCGAATCTAACAACTATAGTAATATTATATTTAATGGAAGTTATTTATCATTAAATAATGAAAGTGAGGTTATTATTAATCTTAATTTAAAAGAGAAATTTTTACAATTTATAGGAAAATAATGGGATTTGATATTCTAATTATAATAATTACATTGTTTTTTATAATTAGAGGATGGATTAAAGGTTTTATTGAAGAAGCTTTAAATTTATTATTAATTATAGTAACTTTATATTTATCATTAAAACTCAGAATTCCTATGGCAAAATTTTTAGATACATTAATAGGTACTTTTTATATCAATAAAATTTTGGCTTTTATAGTTTTAGTTTTAGGATTTTCATTAATTAGTGCTATTTTAAAAAAATATCTATTGCAACCTCTTCAAAAAGTAGAATTTTTCAGTATGTTTGATAAAATATTTGGCGCATTTACTGGATTTTTATTAGGATGTTTAGTTGTATTTGGTATTAGTTATTTTGTGATGTTTTTTCTTGATCCAACAATTCTACAAAAGTCAAAAATTTTCCCAATCTATGATAAGTTTTTTAATTTTATTTTAAAGTTAATACAAAATGAAGTTTTTTAATTTTTTTATAATTTTTTTATTCTTGGGAGTAATAAACTTATACTCCAATAATTTAATTATTGAATCAGAAGGCTTTAGTATTATTTCTGATAATTTAAATCAATCAAGGCAGAATGCAATAGATGATGCTATAACTAAGGGGATAGAAAAATTTTTAAAAAATAGAGGCATTCAATTAAATAAATCTCTTGAAGAGCAAATTAAATCTCAAGCTGTTAGTGGTTATGAGATTATTAAAGAGGAAGTTGATGGAAATATTTTAAAAGAAAAAATAAAATTATTATTAGATGAAAATTCTTTAAATGATTTTATTCAACCAAGTTCAAAAGATTTAATAAAAGTTGATATTTTTGCAGTTTTAAATGGAAATTTTGATAATTCCCTTATTGACCTTTTGGAAAATTTTTTAAAAAATAATTTTGATTATAACTTCATCTTTTATCCTATTACAAATATTGAAAATCTTACAAATGATTCAAATATTAAGTTATCTTTAAAAATAAATTTAAATAAAATTAAAAAATTATTATCAGTTAATAGCTATTTATACAATTTAAATGGAGAGATTGAAATTTATGATAAACAAAATAATTTATATGATAATTTAACTTTTACAAAGAATCTTATATTGAGAAGTGATAAAGATTATATAAATTATTTATCAAGTTTAATTAATCCATTTATTAAAAAAAATTTTTCTAAGTTAATAACAGAAGTGATAAAAAATACAGTCACATCTAATAATCTATTATATGTAATTCTAAAAAATATTAAAAATTTTAATGTAATAGAAGAGTTTCAAAATTTTCTTGAAAAAATTAATTTAAAATATTCATTAATTGAAATATCAAAGGGTGAATTAGTTTACAAAGTTGAGGGAATTTCAAAAAATAATTTAAAAAATTTATTAAATTCTAAAAATTTTAATTTTAAAATTAGAGAAAAGGAGGGGAAAGATGAAGAGTTATTCTAATGAAAAAAGTTTTGATATAGCAGCTCAGAAAACTTTAAAAATAGCAGAAAAAAATGATTATGAACTTGTTTGGGATAGACTTGAAAAACAGGAACCTCAATGCGGCTTTGGGTTACTTGGAATATGCTGTAGAAACTGTGTAATGGGACCTTGTAGAATTGACCCATTTGGGGAAGGACCTGAGAAGGGAGTGTGTGGGGCTACTGCTGATACAATTGTAGCAAGGAATTTGTGTAGGTTTATAGCAGCAGGAGCAGCTGCACATTCAGATCATGGAAGAAGACCTGCAATTTTATTAAAGGAAGTTGCTGAAGGTGTAAACAAAGATTATGAAATTAAAGATGAAGAAAAGTTAAAAAATGTAGCAAAAAGACTTGGAGTTAAAATAGAAGGTAAAAATGTTAATGAGATAGCAAAGGAGGTAGCTGAAATTGCCTTAAATGACTATGGAAAGCAAACTTCAGAACCAATAAAATTTCTTAATTCTTATGCTCCTAAGAAGTTAAAGGAAAAGTGGCAAGCACTTGAAAATGTACTATCTGAAAAATTAGGTAAAAAAATAGGAATAATTCCAAGAAATATAGACAGAGAAATTGTTGATATTATGCATAGAACTCACATAGGAGTTGATAATGAACCTTTATCATTGATTATGCAGGGGGTTAGAGCATCTTTAGGTGATGGATGGGGAGGTTCATTAATAGCAACAGAAATTCAAGATATATTATTCGGCACTCCAAAAGTCCACACAATAGAAGCAAATCTTGGAGTATTAAGTGAAAATGAGGTAAATATAATCATTCATGGTCACGAGCCAGTATTATCTGAAAAGATTGTAGAAGTTGCACAAAAGGAAGAGTTAGTTAAATATGCTAAATCAAAAGGGGCAGAAGGGATCAATATTGCAGGAATGTGTTGTACAGGAAATGAGATTTTAATGAGACACAATGTCCCAATTGCAGGAAATGAATTACATCAGGAATTAGCAATAGTAACAGGTGCTGTTGAAGCAATGATTGTCGATGTCCAATGCATTTTCCCTGCACTTGCAAATTTATCTAAATGTTTTCATACTAAATT